>CAZWZZ010000117.1:5366-11418 GCA_964638395.1 uncultured Caldilineaceae bacterium | reverse complement strand
GGGCAATACCTGGGGCCGGATCAAGGAGCGGTAAAAGAGATTGGAGATTGGAGATTAGAGATTGGGAATTAGAGATTTTGTAAACCGCAGCCGCATCCTGAGTAGTGGTAGCGTATCGAAGAGTGAGGTTGCAGTATCAGTCGATCCAATTTTGATGCTCGGAAGGGGTTTGTCACCCCGACCGCCGGTTGCAAACCGGCTCAGAGCATTTAATTACTAAATTGTGGGAGAGGGAGATAAAGCGTGCCTCGCTTAAGCTGTTGGTTTATCCGATCCGCCCTGCTGCATCTGGCCGTCGGCGTCACCCTCGGCGGATTGCTTCTGTTTCACAAAGGTATTCCCATCTATCCCCTGGCGTGGCGCTTTTTACCGCTGCACATCGAAATTTTGATGTTTGGTTGGATCGTGCAGTTGGTTATGGGTGTCGGCTTCTGGATTTTCCCCCGCTTTCTTCGCGCTCGCGGCGATGTGCGCCCGGCCTGGGTCGCCTTTGTCTTGCTCAATGTGGGCGTCTGGTTAGCCGGTAGTGGGCCAATGCTGGGTCTAATTTGGCTAACGATCACGGGGCGCTTCCTGGAGATCGGGGCGGCAGTGGCTTTTGCCCTGCACACCTGGCCCCGCATCAAGCCGCCGGGGGTGCGACCGTCGTAACACGGTCATTCTTGAAGGGGCCGGGCACTACATTCAGGAGGACGCGCCGGATGAGATCGTCGAGGCGATCAAGGGCTGGTGGTCGGAAATGGTTGAGTAGGTATTGATCCTAAAACGGCAACCCAATCGCTCGCGTCAAAAAGCCGACAAAGGGCGCAGCCGTGTGGCAGGTTTCGGCGAAACGCTCGATGAAGGCCGGGTGGCAGACCTCTGCCTCGCTGAAGGGGGTGGAAGCGATAAAATCCTTGCGCCGTAAATCTTCGATCAGGGGATGGGTGGGATCGTACCCTTTGGGCGCTCGCTTGAGCGAGTCGCCGCCCAGCGTAAACGTCGAGCTGAACGCCTCGTCCCCCTTAATACGCTCCCATTCTTCCGGAGCATCGATAATCTTGTCCCGAATCTTGTTCAACGTCTGGGTGTTGGGCCGCCAGATGCCGACGCCGCCAAACACCCCGCCCGGCTCCAAGTGGAGGTAAAAGCCCGGCGCGTGGGCATCCTTGCCGCTTTCGTGCCGGAACTGGACCCCGGCGTGGGTTTTGTAGGGGCTTTTATCTTTTGAGAACCGAACATCTCGATTAATCCGAAACAACGAGCCGCCCGACTTGCGGGCATCGGCCACATAGTGGGGGCTGATCTCGGCCAGGCGCAGCCCGAAATCAGTAACGAACTCCAGCAGCGGCTCCCGCACCTCTTTTTCATACCGCTGTTTGTTGGCCTGGAACCAGTCACGGTCGTTGTTTTCCTGCAACTCCCGAAAAAAGGTGAACAGGTCAGGGGTAATGTAAGTTTTATCGGTCATCTCACGTGCCTTCCTCATTGGTCTGAGCGGTCAATGGGGTGTCGCTAACGACGACGGACCACCGATCAGAGACAACACTCTACAAATCGGCAAACAGTTCGTGGATGTTGCCCTCCGGGTCGGCAAAAAAAGCGGCCCGCTGACCCCAGGGCATCGTCGCCGGGGCGGTGACGGGCGTTGCCCCTTTGGCCACGATGGCCGCGTAGCTGTCATCCACCCCGGCCGGCGAGTGGCAGGGAAAGGCCAACTCAAACGATTGGCCCCGGCGGGATTGGTTGAAATCGGCGTGCCCCGTCGCGCTGAGCATCACCGACCGGGCGCAGATGGCCAGGCGCACCCCGTCATTTTCAAATTCGACATATTGCCCCAAATCATTGGCTACTTGAAAGCCCAGCACCTCGCTGTAGAAACGCTTCATTGCCGGGACATCATCGGCCAGTACGGTAATCAAAGCAACCCTGGCTTGCATAGGCCAACCTCCTATCAATCATCAGCAGAAATCGTGCCCATTATAAAACAAATGTTCGATCAATGCAATTCAAGCCTCATCAGGAAGCGACACCCTGGCTTGAACCACCGTACCCTGACCCGGCTCGCTCTCAATCTCTAACGAACCGTTGACTGACGCCAGCCGCTCCCGCATTGTCTGTAGCCCCAGATGGCCGGGATAGCTCTGCTGTGGCTCGAAACCGCGACCATCATCCCGCACCGTCAGGGTGACGCTCTTTTCCCCTTGCAGGCTGATCCACACCTGGCTGGCCTGGGCGTGCTTGACGACGTTGTTGAGGGCCTCCTGCGCCACCCGGTAGAGGGCCTCTTTGACGGCCAGGGGCAGGTCAGGCTCCGGGCAACACACGATCTCAACGGGGATTTTGTGGCGGGCCTGGAGGGCTTTGGCCTGCCGCTCCAGGGCGGCGGCTAGACCCTGCTCGGCCAGGGCGTCGGGCCGTAGTTCAAAAATCAGGGCCCGCATTTCGGCCAAACCCGCATCGGCCAGAGAGAGGACATAATCGAGCGGCCGGTCCAGCTTGGTGCGGAAACTCGCCTCGACCGTTTCCCGCTCCAATAGAGTACGGGCCGTGCGCGTGCCCAGGCCGATGCCGTAGAGCGCCTGGGAGACCGAGTCGTGCAGCTCGCGGGCGATGCGCTGCCGCTCGGTCATCACTGCCGCCTCTTCCGCCTGGCTCCGCAGCCGGGCATTTTCGATGGCCAGGGCAGCGTGGTCGGCCAGGGTCGTGGCCAGGCCGATCTCCTCATCGGTAAATTCTCGGGGCGTGGGGTAGTAGAGGAGCAGGCCGCCGTAAACCTCTTCCTTGACGTAAAGCGGCACGGCCGCCACGGCCCCATACAGATTGGCTGTTTCCCTAAGAAATTGGTGGAGGGCGGTATCGGTAAAAATTTCATCGGGCAACGGGGCGTGAGTGTCGTCGGTGAAGATAGCTCGCGTATCACTGACGACCACCGGTCGCCCCTCGACAATGGCCCGCCCCAGCGCCCCCTGGCCCAGCGGGAGTACCACCTTTTGCACATACTCTGCCGACAAGCCCCGAGCCGCCTTTATCCGCAGCGGCCCGTCGGCGCTTTCCAGATCATAAATGGCTACGGCCTCGGTCTCCAACAGCCGCCGGGCCTGGCCGGTGATCTCATCCAGAATATCCGCCAGGGGCCGGTTAGAGTTCAACGTTTTGAGAATATCCCGCAACCCCTCGGCCACCTGCTGCCGCCGCTCGATCTCCTGGGTCCGCTGGTGAACTCGCCGCTCCAGCCGTTGTTCCGTCATCACCCGTTCGCTGATGTCGGTGATAAAGCCTTCCAGAGCGACGACATCGCCCCTGTCATTATAAACCCCCTGGCCCCGCTCCCAGGCCCATTTCTCGGTGTGGGGCGTGACCAGGCGATAGATGATTTCAAAAGAACGGCGGTTGTCTAACGCCTCCTGCACCGACTGCCAGACCAGCTTTTTATCATCAGGATGGATTAAATCGCCATAGGTAACGGCCCGATTGCCTGTCAACTCAGCCGGGCCGTAGCCGGTCAGGGCCAGGCTGCCTTCGCTGACAAAGGTCATCGTCCAGTTAGCATCATGGCGACAACGATAGGCCATGCCCGGCAGATTGCTGATTAAGGTGGATAGGGTCCGCTGGCTTTCCCGCAGGGCGGTTTCAGCCTGGACCCGTTCGGTGGCATCGGTGATGACGTGGAGGATGCCCTGGACGCGGCCCTCTTCCACCAGGGGAGTGATGACAGCGTCCCAATATGAAACAAAGTCATCCACTTGCACGGCAAAGGCCTCCTGGCGCACGATTTCCCCGGCCAGCACCCGCCGAAAAATAGGCTCTAAGTTTTTATGATTGCCCGGAATGAGGTCGAACAGGTTGGCCCCCGGAAAGACCTGCGTGGGGGGCAGCGCGGTGTAGCGGCTGACAAAGCCGGCCCAGGTGGGGTTGAAGCGGCGCACCCGCAGATCGGGGTCGAGAATGACAATGCCCATCGGCATGCGGTCGAAAAGAGTTTCCAGCAGGTTCAATTGGCGACCCAGAGCCGGATCGGGCGACAGGGCGACGGCGGGCACATCCCCGGCCCCGGCGGTGGGTAGCAGTTCAAAGCGGCAGGCATCCGCGCCCTGCGCCTGACAGGTGCGCTCGATACAGACCACATCATTTCGCTCGGCCAGAACATTGATGAAGCCGACCAACACCCCGGCGGCATAGGCGCAGGCCGGTCGATGAGGCTCCTGTTGATGGCGCTCCAGCATCCAGGCTTCAAAGGTATCCTCGCCCCGGATGAGGATCCGGCCCAGCGGCCACTGCATATCTTCGATCTCAAATTTGCCAAACCCGGCGGCCTGGTACGCGGCGATACAGTCCCGCAACGCCTGGGGCGCGTCGGCGGTGGCTGTCTGGTCGATATTGTCGATGAAAGACGCGGCAAACGAAGCGCCCCCGTTGGCCCCGGCCTGCTGTAGCACAGAGTCGGTCAACCGCTCCCCGACCAGGGCCTCCATCTGCCGCCGCAGGCCCCAGAAGCCGGCCTCGATGTCCAGCAGGGCCATCCTGGCCCCACCAAAACAGAGGACGCCGCTACGCTCTTCGGTTAGAAAATCGTGATAGCTGTGGCTCAACTTACCCCTCCAAATCGGCCTCATCCAGCGAGACCAGCCCAATTTTGAGGGCGTACAGGGCGGCCCGAGTCCGGCTGGGCATATTCAGCTTGCTCAAAATATTGGTCACGTGGGATTTGACCGTGGCTGTGGTGATGACCAACGCCTCGGCGATTTCCTGATTGGACAGGCCCCGGGCCAGCGCCCGCAGCACCTCCGTCTCTCGCTCGGTCAACACCTCGGCCTCATCGGGGGTGCGGACTTCCCGCATCAGGCGGGAGGCCACCTCCGGCGAAAGCTGCACCTGCCCATCGGCGGCGGCCCGGATGGCCTGACACAGCTTCTCCGACTCGGTATCTTTGAGCAGATAGCCGATGGCTCCCACCCGGATGGCATCGAAGATTTTCTTGTCTTCCAGGACGCTGGTCAGGGCAATGACCTCGACCGAAGGCAACTCCCGGCGCACAGCCTCGGTGGCGGCGATGCCATCCATCTCCGGCATCAGAATATCCATCAAAACCACGTCCGGCAGCAGTTCGTGGGCCAGCCGCAGGGCCTCGACCCCATTGGCCGCCTCGCCCACGACCTCCAAATCATCCTCCAGGGCCAGGAACATCTGCAACCCCTGCCGGACCACGCTGTGGTCATCGGCAATCACTATTCGTATGCTCATAATGCCTCCATTTAGCACGTCTCCAACTTTAGAACGTCTCCAACTTTAGATGGAGAGCCAGGTCACTCGAAAGAGGGTGTCTGGTTCATCACTTGATTGGATGAAAAAATGATTGAGGTGTAATACACTACAGTCAAACGGTTTAAGAATGATGCAGGCAGGTAGCCAACCGAACGACTTCAAGCGGGGATTAGGGGATTAGGGGATTTTTCAAATTATTTTTTAATCCCCAAATCTCCCAATCTCCGCCTCGCCTGCCTCGTGATTATAGCAAACCTTAGTCAAGTGAGCCAAGTTGAACACACGATCAATAATGGTAGAAGAGAAATGGGACAATCAATCAAACTGTTATTAGTGGATGACGAGACCAGGGTGCGGGCCGGGTTGCGGATGCGGCTGGAGTTGGAGCCGGATTTGGCCATTGCCGGGGAAGCTGGTAATGGGGTGGAGGCGCTCAAGCTGGTGCAGGACATCCATCCCAATGTGGTCGTTATGGATGTGGAGATGCCGACTATGAATGGTCTGACGGCGACCAGAGGCTTACAAATTTTAACGCCTTTCGTTCCGGTGATTATGCTCAGCATCCACGACGACGACCAGACCCGTATTCGGGCCAAGGCGGCCGGCGCAGCGGCCTTTGTCGGCAAGCAAGAGGGGGTGGAGCTGTTGATCGACACCATCCGCCAGGTAGCTCGACGAGATTAGAGGCGGCTTGATACCAATAAAAATGAAAAGGAGATAAAAATGACCAACCAAGAGAAATTCAAAAGATTCTTTATAGCCTGGATTGCCTATCTGGTGGGAAGTTTTGCGCTTCTCAGATGGGTTC
>CAZWZZ010000117.1:0-5356 GCA_964638395.1 uncultured Caldilineaceae bacterium | reverse complement strand
TTCGGAGATATTTCCGTTATTGTCGTCGTGGTCATCGGCTTATTAGCTTGGGTCATTGGCTTTTTCAAGTGGGGGCCAATATTGGGCAACTGGCAGCCTGATGGTAAGGAAGGATGAAAAATCGGGACGCCCCTTGCTCACGCCGCCCTGCATATCTCCGCCGTCCTCCACTCCCCGGACACCGAGCTGTTCTTACCGCCCCATCGGGAAGCGACTGTCACAGTTGGCAGTTTAAATAGTCACAAAAACGAGGTCACTTCATGAACAGTTACACGCAAGAAACCAATCAGCGCCAGAGCGACGTCGGCCCCAGCTCGACACGGGTCAAAGTTGGCGTAGGCCGTCACCGGCGTGTCTGGCAATGGCTTGTCTTGGGGATTGTGGGCGCTCTGGCCGTCGGGGCCGGGGCCACCTACCTGGCCTATGCGCGGGATATGCGGGCCACGCGGGAGCGCCTGGCGGCCGGCAGCCAGATGATCGACACCCGGCACGGGCCGGTCGAGGTCGCTACCTGGGGCGAGGGACCAGCCGTGCTGGTCGTCCACGGCGCGGGCGGCGGCTATGACCAGGGCCTCTCGATTGCCCGGGCCTTCGGCGGCGAGAGTTTCCGCTGGATTAGCCCGTCCCGCTTCGGCTATCTCCGCACGCCGCTGCCTGAGGACGCCTCGACCGCCGCTCAGGCGGAAGCCTTTGCCGACCTGCTGGATGGCCTGGGGGTGGAGCGGGTGGCGATTGTGGCAATGTCGGGCGGCGTACCGCCGTCGCTCCAATTTGCCCGGCGCTACCCGGAGCGCACCTCGGCCCTGATGCTACTCTCCTCCGCGCCCTACACCCCGCTGACCGCCGCCGAGCAGGAATTTCCCGTGCCAATCTGGGTCTATCAGGCCCTCTTTAGCTCCGATTTTCCGTATTGGGTCTTGCAGCAGGTGGCTCCCGCCACGCTGGAGACGATGTTCGACATCACCCCGGCTTTGCGGGCCGGTGCGCCGCCTGAGGAGCAGCCCTTTATTGCCGGTCAGGTGGCGGCCTTCCAGCCGGTCACCGAACGCATTGCCGGCGTGCAGAATGAAGGGGCAGCGATTGACCCGGAGGCCCGTTACCATCTGGAAGCGATCACAACGCCGACCCTGGTTGTTCACGCCAGGGATGACCAGATTAACCCCTTCAGCTTTGGGGAATACACCGCCCACCACATCCCCGGCGCTGAGTTTATGCCCCTGGAGAGCGGTGGCCATCTGCTGCTGGGTCACCACGCCGAGGTTCGGGCGGGGGTGAATGATTTCTTGCGCCAATACGCAACGAGAGTCAAATAGATTGGGAGTTACGCAGTTCGCATCCCGAGTAGCCCGGTCAGGGCGTATCGAGGGGTGCAGCCGCTCCAAACGTCACCCTTCGATACGGCTACCGCCTACTCAGGATGCGTTTGTCGCTCAACTGCGTAACTCCTATCCCACCTTTAGTTAGAGAAAAGAACTGTTATGATGGTCGCAAAAATATTGAAGAAAGATTTCCTGAGAAAAAAGATCATTACGATTGTGGTTTTTTCCTTCATTCTGCTATCGGCTCTGCTTGTCGCCAGCGGTTCAAACCTGATCGTGGAATTGAGCAACTCCCTGAACGCGCTGTTCACCCTATCGAAGGTTCCCCATTTTGTGCAGATGCATGCTGGAGAAATCGATCAAGCCAAAATCGAGCACTGGGCGGACGCTAACAAACTGGTAAAGGCGCAGCAGACCGTCGAGATGATTACACTCGATGGCTCCAACCTCTATTTGGGAGAAAGCCAAAGCGCCGAAGATGGCAGCATTATGGACATCAGTTTTGTAACGCAGAATCGGTCATTCGATTTTCTCCTTGATCTGGAAAATCAGATTATTCAACTGGCTCCGGGTGAAATTGGCGTGCCCATCTACTACTTGCAGCAGGAAAAGGTGAAGCTGGGCGACCCGGTCAGAGTCAGCAGTGGGCCGTTTGATATGAAATTTACCGTGGCGGCTTTTGTGCGCGACGCTCAGATGAACCCCTCTATTATCCACTCCAAGCGCTTTCTGGTCCACGACGCTGATTATGCAGCCTTGAGAGAGCAGTTTCATGAAACTGAATATCTGGTTGAATTCCTCCTGACGGATGCCGACCAGGTAGACGAATTTAGCCAGAGCTATCTGGCGTCCGGCTTGCCCAAGAAAGGGCCGGCCGTTGACATCAATTTGTTCAAGACCCTCAATGGCCTGACGGACGGCATTGTGGCGGGCGTGGTTATTGTGCTTAGCCTGCTGCTGATAATTATCGCGCTCCTGTGCCTGCGCTTCACCATTCTGGCGACTATCGAAGAAGACTCCAAAGAGATCGGCGTGATGAAAGCCATCGGCATCGCCAGGCGTGATATCAACCGCATCTATCTGGCTAAGTATGTGGTCATGGGAGGGCTGGCCGCTCTGCTCGGCTATCTGGCGTCGCTTTACTTTAATCAGGTTCTTGCTGCCAATATTATGCTATACATCGGCACGGCTCCAAAAAGCGTGATCCAACAGGCCATTCCTTTAATTGCCGCCGGTAGCATCTTCCTGATCGTGGTGTTCTCGTGCGCGGTCATCCTCCGGCGGCTCCACCGGATTACTGCCCTGGAAGCTCTGCGGTCGGGCGGTATGGGGGAAGCCCTAAAGCAAGCGCCGCTTCTACAGCTCAAAAAGAGTAAACTGCTTAACGTCAATCTCTTTCTGGGGCTTAGAGACGTGCTTCAACGGTTCAAGTTGTTCGGGTTACTCTGCTTCATCTTCTTCTTCAGCGCCTTTATCATCATTATCCCCATCCACTTTCTGACGACGATTCAATCACCGACGTTTATCAGCTACATGGGAATTGGGCAGAGTGACATTCGGATCGATCTGCGGCAGTCAGACAACATGGCCGATAGATTCGACAGGATGGTTGCCTATCTGGCTGACGACCCCGATGTGGCCAGTTTTTCGCCGCTGGTGACATCCCAGTTTACGCTGGTGCAGCGCGATGGGAGCCTGGAAACCATCAACATTGAAACAGGAGATTTCTCGCTGTTTCCCCTGGATTACGTGGCCGGTACAGCGCCCCAACGGGAGAACGAGATTGCGCTCTCCTTTTTGAATGCTCAGGAAATGGAAAAGCGTGTTGGCGATACCCTTACACTGTTGGTGAATGAGCAAGCGCAAGAAATGGTGGTTAGCGGTATCTACCAGGATGTGACCAATGGGGGCAGAACGGCGAAAGCGATGTTACCCTACAATCCTGAAAGCGTCCTGTGGCATGCCGTCAGTCTGAACCTGAAATCCCATAGCCAAACAGAGGATAAAGTTCGTGAATACTCGGCGGCTTTCTATCCGGCCCGGGTTACCGATTTGGAAGGCTATCTGGCCCAAACCCTGGGAAACACTATCGAACAGCTCAAGAATGTCACATTGGTAGCCATTGTGGTCGGTCTGTTCGTATCAATTCTCATTACATCCCTATTTTTGAGCATGCTGATTACCAAGGATTCCTCCCAAATTGCCATTATGAGGAGTCTGGGCTTTTCCTTGCACAATATTCGGGTCCAATATCTTGCCAGGGCGCTGTTACTGCTGAGTGTTGGGCTTGTGCTGGGAACCCTCTTCTCAAATACGTTGGGACAACGGGTCGTCAGTCTGTTGTGGTCCTTTATGGGGGCGTCTCAAATCAGGTTCGTCATCGATCCGTTTCAAGCATACGTTCTTTTGCCGCTTCTTTTAATGCTGACCGTTTCCATAACCACGCTCATTAGTATTACCGGCATCAAAGAAGCTAACATTTCCCAGACCATTGTTGAATAAAGAGGATACAAAAATGACTATTCTGGTGGAATCAAAACAGCTCAACAAAAGTTTCCTGCTGGGGGGCCAAAACGGGCGACGAAACGAATACAGTGTATTGAAGGATGTCAACCTACAAATCGAGAATGGCGAATTTGTAGCAGTGATGGGGCCTTCCGGTTCAGGGAAATCGACCCTGCTGTACAACATCAGCGGTATGGACAGGATGACGTCCGGGAGTGTCCTGTTCAACGGTCACGAGCTGGCCACGCTCTCTGAACAAGCCTTGTCACGATTGCGCTTGACGGACATGGGCTTCGTCTTTCAGCATATCCATCTGTTAAAAAACCTGTCCATCTTTGACAACATCATCCTATCGGCCTATCTGGCCAAAAAATTCAGCCGCAAGATGATCAACCACAGAGCGGTTCAGTTAATGGAGAAGGTCGGCGTCGCTCAACTGGCAGACAATGATATTACTCAGGCCTCCGGCGGTCAGTTACAAAGAGTCGGCATCTGCCGGGCGCTCATCAACGAACCGGACATCCTGTTTGGGGATGAACCTACGGGAGCCTTAGACTCAAAAGCATCCGGCGAGATTATGGAGCTTCTTGATGACATCAACAAGTCAGGCACAACGATTCTATTAGTAACCCATGATGCCAAAGTGGCTGCAAGAACAGAACGTGTCCTTTTTATGCTGGATGGTCAGCTAATCTCTGAGAAACGTCTGGGAAAATACTCCGGAAATTCCGGTGACCGTAAAACAAGAGAAGAAACTCTGGCCGGATGGTTGCTGGAGATGGGGCTGTAACGCTCATTGCTTTGTCATCGAACAGAAGGGTTAAGTATGAAAAATATATTTTCTGTCGCCAGGTGGCGAGATGTATTCAACCGGCTGTCAGGGCAGGGGGTCTATCCCCACGAGATGGCCTTTTTGCTCGATCTGCCCCTGCGGAAGCTGATCCTATCGCCCCGGCAAGTCGCCGACCGGCTTCATTTGACAGCAGACGCCCAGGTACTCGAAATTGGGCCGGGGCCGGGCTATTTTAGCGGCGAGGTGGCCCGCCGGATTTCCGAGGGGCGGCTGACCCTGCTCGATATTCAGCATGAAATGTTGGCCAAGAACCGCCGGAAACTCAAACAGGCCGCCCTGACCAATGCCGGGTGGACACAAGCCAGCGCCGATTTGCTGCCATTTACGACCGAGGTCTTTGATGTCGTCTTTCTGGTGACGGTCTTGGGCGAAGTGCCCGAACCTCGCGCCTGCCTGCGAGCCATTCAGCCGGTTCTGCGTCCGGGCGGGCTGCTGTCCATCACCGAAATGCAGGGCGACCCCGATGCGTTGGGGCCAGAAGAGGTGCAGCAATTGGCCAATGAATGTGGCTTCACGTCTCTTGAAACTTTCTCCCTATTCAAGGGGTTTATGCTTAATTTCAGGAAAGCTCGTGTTTGGAGCAGTGACTACAAATTTTTTACACAAGGAGACTAATTTATGACCACCCAATACAACCCAAAAGAAACGCCGTGGCAAATCTCGGCCCAGGATTTTCCCC
>CAZWZZ010000116.1:5690-11459 GCA_964638395.1 uncultured Caldilineaceae bacterium | reverse complement strand
GGGGGAGAGAAAAATTTTAAGGGTGAGAGATGGGTGACTAAAATACTACTGAGGCCGCAGCTTGGGGCTGCTGTCGCGGCGAAGATCGACATCGAGGCCGACGAGAGGCGACTGTTGAAAGAAGGTTGAAAGCTGCTGCTGAGGAGAGACCCTAGTACGTGAACTCTCTAGCCCGACTCTAAAATAATGAATAACATCATAAAGTTGAGGAAGTTTATCCTCCGGAACCAGATCAATTTCTTCTAACATTTTAGTTTTGAGAGTAGACACATTCATCTGTTTTGTTGCCTCCGTTGCACTCAAACTTCTTGTGAATTATACTCCATTCTGCCCGTTTGTGTAAAAAATCTATGTCAATCGAGGTGTACTGCCTTCCGCCTTCCAAATCTTCCAATCGTCCAAACAGTCAAAAATCTGCCCCAATACAGCAATTCCCGGTTTGCAATGAAGATTGGGCCAGTTTCCATAAATTTTGTCATATGAGGCTCAATTTGTCATTCAATCGTTGATTTCAACAACCAGAGTTAGCTAAAACTGGCCCAATCTCATATCGGGAACTGCTGACCCCAATAGGAAATGCCCCCTCAAACAACCAAAAGATTACCCAATCTAGTCGCTTGTGACTATAATAAGCGGATGAAACAACGAGCTACCCACATCGGCTTGAACGCTCACCTGCTGTCGCTCAGCCAATCATACCGGGGCGCGGGCATTAGTTGGTACATTATCAATCTACTCACCCATCTGGGCCCGGCCTCCCCCGACGAGTGGCGCTACACCGCCTTTTTGCGAGACCGGGCCTTTCGGAGCCAGGCCACCCACCTGGGCCTCCGCTTCAGCCGCTGGCCGACGCAGCGGCCCATCGTCCGCATCGCCTGGGAGCAGCTCGTCCTGCCCCTGGCCCTGCGCCGGAGCGGGGTCGATTTGCTGCACGCCCTGGCCTTTGTGGCCCCGGTCGCGGCCCCGCCGCCGTTCGTGGTCACCGTCTACGACCTGAGCTTTCTGCGCTACCCGGACGCCTTCCGCCCCTTCAACCGCTGGTACCTGACCCACTTCACCAGCCGCTCCGTCAAACGGGCCTCGGCGGTGATAACCATTTCCGAGAGTACGCGCCGGGACGTGATCGACTTTCTGGGCGTCCCCCCGGAACGGGTCCATACCATTTATTGCGGAGTCGATGCCGAGCGGACCTTTCGCCCGCTGCCGGCGGCGGAGGTGGCTGCGTTTCGGGCGGCCAAACAGTTGCCGGTCGAGTTTGTGCTATTTTTGGGGACGCTGGAGCCGCGTAAAAATGTGGATGGCCTGATCCGGGCCTACGCCCGCTGGCGCGAGCGAGAGCCGGACGCCCCGCCGCTGGTCATCGCCGGGGGCAAAGGCTGGTACTATCAACAAATTTTCGAGTTGGTCGAGGCCCTCAACCTGACGGCTAGGGTACGCTTTCCCGGCTATGTGCCGCAAAATGAGCTACCCCTGTGGTATAATGCCGCCACCCTTTTTGTCTACCCCTCCCACTTCGAGGGCTTCGGCCTGCCGGTGTTGGAGGCGATGGCCTGCGGCACGCCGGTCATCACCAGCACGGCTTCATCGCTGCCGGAGGTGGCCGGGCAGAATGGCCCCGGTCGCCTGGTCGAGCCGGGGGACAGCGCGGCTCTGGCCGAGGCAATGGCCGCGTTGAGCGCCGATGCCGACCTACGCCGCTCGCTGGCCGAGCAGGGGGTGGCCAGAGCGGCCACCTTTCGCTGGGAGCGAACGGCCCGCCAAACTGTCGAAATTTACCAAAAGGTGTTATCTTGAGGCGTCTCTCAAAAAGCAATTTCAGAGGATGGTAATTGGTAATTAGTTTCACGTTTTACGTTTTATTCGGTTCAATTTAACCAAGTTGAGACTTAGAACGGGCCAAAAAAACTGTTTTTTCAGGAGTAAACCGATTTTGCACGTTGACCACGGCGATTCTCAAAAAGTGAATGGTACAGGGGCCACGACGACGCCCCTGCCGATTGCTCGCCCCCCCCGGCCTCACCCGCTGCTCAAGCGGTTTGAGTTCCTGGTGACCGACCTGCGGGCGGCGGCCACCTTTTGGGTGTCGGTGGACATCCTCCTGATTAACATCGCCTGTCTGTTGGCTTACTGGGTCCGCTACGACCTGCAACTGTTCCGGGGCGTCGAGCCGGCCTCGGATGTGCCCTATCTGACCTATCTGCCCTTCGTCATCCTCTTCACCGCCCTGCTGATTCTGGTCTATCGCCAGGCCGGCTTCTACCGCCTCCATCGCCACCGCAACTCCTGGTTTGATGAGCTGTACGCCATCATCAACGGCACGACCACCGGCACGGTCATCACCATCGTCATCATCTTTTTCTACCAACCCACCTTTTACTCCCGGCTCATATTCATCTACGCTGGAATTTTCTCGGTGTTTCTGCTGGGCGTCAGCCGCTTGCTCAAGCTGCGGCTCGTCTCGCTGATGCGCCGCAACGGTATCGGCGTGGATCGGGCGGTGATTATCGGCGCGGGGGAGGTGGCCCGGGCGGTGATGCGGGCGGTGGTGGCCAACCCGGAGGCGGGGCTGGAAATCGTCGGCTTTTTCGATGATAATCCGCTCAAGGGGAAGACGGACATTGGCCGCTTCCGGGCATTGGGCAGCATCGACGACCGGCTGGTCGGTGTCCTGGCCGAGGAGACGGTCACCGAGGTTATCATCACCCTGCCCTGGCAATACCATCGCAAAATTATGCAGATTATGGCCCTGTGTGAGCGGTACAACATCCGCACCCGCATCGTGCCCGACCTGTTCCAGATCACCATTCACCGCATGGAGGTCGAGGAGATTGCCGGGGTGCCGATGATCGGCATCAAAGAGGTGGGCATCAGCGGCCTGAACCAATTCATCAAGCGCAGCCTCGATTTCACCCTGTCCGGCCTGGCCCTGGTCTTGCTGGCCCCGTTGATGGGCCTGGTGGCCTTGATGATTAAGATGGAGTCGCCTGGCCCCGTTTTATTCCCCCAGGAGCGGGTCGGCAAAAATGGCAAACGCTTCACCCTCTATAAGTTTCGGTCGATGATTGAAGGGGCTGAAAAGCAGCAGGCCGCGTTGGAGGCCATGAACGAGGCCGATGGGCCACTCTTCAAAATCAAGGATGATCCCCGCCTGACCCGGCTGGGCAAATGGCTGCGTAAATTGAGTGTCGATGAGTGGCCCCAATTTTACAACGTCTGGCGGGGCGAGATGAGCCTGGTCGGTCCCCGCCCGCCCATCCCGGCCGAGGTAGCCCAATACAAAGAGTGGCACAAACGCCGTCTCGATGTCCCGCCCGGCTTAACCGGCCTGTGGCAGGTCAGCGGGCGCTCCGGCCTGACCTTCGACGAGATGGCCCTGCTTGATATTTATTACATCGAAAATTGGTCGCTGGGGCTGGACGCCAAGATTATGCTCCAGACCATTCCGAGGATGTTGTCGGGCCACGGGGCTTATTAAAGCGCAACACTTTCACCGGCAACGACACCCCGATTGTACGCCAATAGAAAGTGCGCCGCTTGAGTACAGCCAACTTTCCACTAATTTCCAGGCCGTACAGTATCCCATATAGCATCGGGATGCTTGGCCGCTACTTGTAACAATACTCGCGCCGGACCACGCGGTACCCGCCGACCTTGTTCCCAATTCTGCAATGTTTTTATGCTTATCCCCAATAGCGAGGCAAATTGACTCTGTGACAGATTGTATTGCTCCCGGATTTCTTTTACATCCGGTTCTTCCACTGTGAATTTGCGGGATGGTTCCTGCTCCCCCTTCATAATCGCTGCCCCTTCCCGTACACTTTCCAACAATTCAGCAAACAACTCTTCATTCATCGGTACTCTGCCTCCACAATCTTTCGCAACATTTGTAGCTGTTCTCGGCTCAAATCATCCTGTTCATTCTTGCCATAAATTAGAAGCATCAAAATTTGTTCAGGGACAACTGCCCAATAATAGATGATCCGTACCCCACCTCGTTTTCCTTGTCCACGGCTTTTCCAACGAGCTTTCCGTAATCCGCCGCTTCCCTTCATAACTGCTCCTATATCGGGGCGCGTAACCACGGCTAATTGGAGTTCGTTGTATTCATCTGTTGTGAGCAATTTCTGAACTTGGCGAGTGAAAACTGAGGTTTCTACGATGACCATTACCACACCGATTTTTGCAGGGTATCACAATTGTACGCCAATGAAGGATAATTTTCAAATTTAAATGACTCTGTTCGGAAGTGGCGTAGAGGTGAGGCCACTCGGAGAGATGGTGGTTTGCAATAGTAGCCTCAAGCCGAGTGGCCTCACCTCTACCGGTCGTTGCTCACGCCTCTCCCAAAACCTTACCCGGATTCAAAATTCTCTGGGGATCGAGGGTGGCCTTGATGTGGCGCATCACCTGGAGGGCCGGGCCATGCTCCTGGGCCATATATTTCTGCTTGCCCAGGCCGACGCCATGTTCGCCGCTTGAGGTGCCGTTGAGGGCCAACGCCTTTTCCACCAGATGGTCATTCAATCGCTGGGCATTGGCCTGGGAGCGGGTGTCGGCGGGGGGGAAGAAGCAGGAGGTGTGCATATTGCCGTCTCCGGCGTGGCCGATGATGATGCCGTTCAGGTCCAATTCCGTGATGACCTCGGCGGCGGTGGCTACCAGGGCCGGATAGTTGGAGATAGGCACGGCCACATCGGTCAGCAGATAAGCCTGGCCGGGGAAGGTGCGGCGCATCACCTCGAACAGGCTGTGCCGCGCCCGCCATAGCCGGTTGCGGGCCTCCCGCCCCACGCCCGCTTGAAAGGCCAGACAGTCATCCTCCCGGCAAATCATCTCCACCAGCCGCAGCGCCTCCTCGAGCGCCCCCTCGCCGGCCCCGTTAAACTCCATCAGCAGGGTCGGCGCGGCGACGAAATCAAACCCCTCATCGCCGTTGAGCATCTCGATGGCGCTCTCATCCAGCAACTCCAACGCCGCCGGCTCCAGGCCCGCGCCGATGATGTGGAAAACCGCCTCCGCCGCCGCCGTGACCGAGGGGAAAGCGGCCGTGACCGCGCTGAAATGCTCCGGCAGGGGGGCCAGCTTCAGCGTGGCTTCGGTGACGATGCCCAGCGTCCCCTCCGAGCCGATAAAGAGGTGGGTCAGGTCATATCCGGCCGACTGCTTGACCGAGCGGGAGCCGGTGCGGATGATCTCCCCATCGGCCAGAACCACTTCCAGAGCCAGAACGTTATCCCGCGTGGCCCTATATTTGACCGTCCGAATCCCGGCGGCGTTGTTGGCAATCATCCCCCCGATGCTGGCGTTCGCGCCGGGGTCGGGCGGAAAAAAGAGACCGTCGCGGGCCAAAACCCGGTTCATATCTTTGTAGAGCAGGCCGGGCTGGACGGTCACCTGAAAATCGTGGGCGTGAACCTCAAGAATCTGGTTCATCTGCCCAAAATCGAGAATGATGCCGCCCCGCACCGGGATGGGGTTGCCCTCGATGCTGCTGCCCGCACCCCAGGCCACCACCGGGATGCGCTGGGCATTGGCATAGCTGAGGATGGCGCTGACCTCGGCGGTCGTCCGGGGCCAGACGATGACATCCGGCAGGTGGCCGGGGTGAGCCGATTGGTCCCGGGCGTGTTGGGCGCGGTCAGCCTCGGCCACGGAGACCCGCTCCAAGCCAACGATGGCGGTGAGGGCCTGCTGCGCGGCGGGGACATCAAACAACGCTGTTTGGGTTGGCATCGGCGGTCACTCCTTATAGGCAAGAGATTGGGAGAT
>CAZWZZ010000116.1:0-5590 GCA_964638395.1 uncultured Caldilineaceae bacterium | reverse complement strand
GTCATCCCGGCGGTGACCACGAAACTGACCTCCATCATACTGCTGCCGGGCAGGTCACCCATCTGCCATTCGAGGGTATCACTAATCGGTGTTACCCCTTTGTCGGCACTGACGAAATTGGCACTGATCGGCAACGTGTCGGTGACGACCACATTCATCGCCGTCGCTGCGCCGCTGTTCATCACGGTCAGGGTGTACGTCACCGGCTCATTCAGCTTGACCGCGGCGGGGGCGCTCTTGGAGATGGCTAACATTGGCCCGGACTGCACGGTGAAGGCGGCGCTATCTTGGGCGCTATTGCCGGAACTGTGGGCTACTTCCGCCGTGTTGGTCAGGGTCGTGCCATAATCCATCCCGGTGTAGGTGGCTACGTAAGTGAATGTGACCGGCGTCCCGAGGGGCACATCGCCCGTCCAGGTGATGGTGCCGCCGCTTCCGGTGGCCCCACCCGGCTGCTCGACAAAAGATGCAAATTCGACATTGCTGGGCAGCGTGTCGGTCAACATTGAACTATTGGCCACGATGTCGCCGCCGTTGCTGAGGACAACAGTGTAAGTGACCTGGCTCTGCGGCGCGACACCAGTTTGCGGTTGGACACTCTTGGTCAGGTGGAGGTCGGTGAAGTTGATGCGGGTGAAGGTGAAGGTACCAACGGGTTCGTTGGAGAAGGGGGCTTGGCCCTGTATCAATGAAATAGATTTGACAGGATTTTCCACCGGATTATTTAAAGAGTAGTCTTCTCCCGTCTCTGTTCCCGCATCGTAAGGATACAAAGTCACCACCTTACTCTCAACCCAATCGCCATTGCCATCCAGTAACGACTCGCCGTGAACCCCGGCGAACCAATCGGGGCTGGGAGCAATCATTGACACTAGAGTAACGAGCGGATGATCTTTATCTACGGTGATCTCAACGGTCGTTGTCGCCCCTAATGTGACGGGATCATCTTGACTGGAGGCGGGAAATCGTGAGCCACTGAAAGAGTTGAGAGCGTCGCTCGAACCACCAATTTCAGTATCACGCAGGGGATTTACTTTACCCTCTTCTGCCATATCTTCAATGCCCTGTGAGGCTTCTTTACCTGGCTCCCAAAACGTCACATTGGCATTGTGCGCCCCGCCAACAAGCGGCGACCAGTGAGCAATAGTTGTTGGAAAACCGGCATTAGGATGAGTAGTGTTAGTCCAATTGTTCTCAAACGTCACCCGATACGTCGCCTCAAAGGCATCGGTGCTGCTACCCTGAGCGGCGACGAGGGGGGGGATAAGCAGGGCCAGCAGGGCGCTGCTCAAAAGTAGGGCTTTGGCTACGTTGGTCAATGTCGTCATCAATTATCTCCTGTGCTGCAATCATCGTGCGGATTAATAGATGGTTAAAAAGTACCAACGAATTCTTAACAAACTCTTACGCGCCGAGGAGATCTGAAGAACCTCCCATTCTGACAAGCGACAACTGCTGGGCGAAAAATTAGCCCGGACAGTCCCGCCCCCGCAGCAGTCCCGGCTTACACGGAACCACCGCCAGCAGCCGGGCCACCGTGGCCAGGGCCACCACATCCGTCCGGTCCAACTCGGCGATCATATCCGGCAAGGTAGCCCGGCAGTTGGCCTCCCACACCCCCAGATTATCATTTTTGGCCAGATCGCAGCGATACAGGCTCAATAAATCGTGCAAAGCCCGCCGCAGGGCGTCCGCCTGTTGTTGATCGTTGGGGAATGGATACCGCCACCACTGCTCCGTATACCAGCGGTTCGGTTGGGGTAATGCTTGGTGCTTCGACATCGTCTGCTCCTTTTGGGCTGGAGATTAGAGATGAGGAGATTAGAGATTGAAGATAAGGGGCTAAGCCCCACTCTCCCCATCTCCCAATCCCCCAATCTCTGCCCCAAAAACAACGCCCCCGTTGAAAAAGAGCGGGGGCGCTGTTTGAAGAATCAAGCAGACGGGCTATAATAAGCCACAGCCGCCGCCCTGGTGTTCTCAGGGTGGGGGTTAGAGACCCGGTTGGTGCGTCAACACCGCCGGGTCTTGCTTTTAGGGGTGATTTGATATTGTGGCTTCCATTATATGGAGACGCTCATTTTTGTCAAATGACAAAACACGTAATGGTGTATTGTGGGTTGGGGAGGAATGATGTCTATCGCTTTTCAGAGAAACATTTTGGATCCGGATCAATCAATCATAATGATACTTACACGAAGCAATGATAATGGCGGAGTCGGTTACTTTGTAAACTAGACGATGCTCCCGATTGATACGTCGGGACCAAAATCCGGCCAATTCATGACGAGCGGCTCCGGTTTACCGAGGCCACTAAATGGGCTGCGTTGAATATCCGTGATCAAAGACACAATTTTGGCGTATATCTTTTTGTCCTGAGTCGCCCAATCCGAAAAATCTTCAAAGGCGCTGGCTTCGAAGATCACTTGTTTTTTCATGGCGAATCATCTAACGACACCTCAACCAAATTCTGTTGATTATTAATATTTTGGACAGCCTGTAACAGTCGTTTCTTGTTCGCTTCCGATTGAAACAGATAGGCGGTTTCGTCAACTTCACTGACGATGATCTCGATTTCTTTGTCCTTGAACAAGGTCTTTAGAGATTCGATAAAATCATTGTCCAATTCATCGGCGCGTAAACGGTAAGTTGTATACATCATTGGGTTGCCTCTTGACGATTGATTGTTTAGTAGAATTATAACACGAACAGGGCAGGAAATGAAACAATCACCAAATCCGACCATCCTGACGATTCGTGTTCTAAATAATAACGCCAAAACTGTTAAGGATGTCCCTGACCAGTACACAATTTATGCAAACCTGACGTTATTATATCACACTGACAAAAGCGTTCAAACCAGGTTGGAAGGCTGGCAGATTGGTCATTAGCCAGCCAACCTTCCAACCTTCCAACCTTCCAACCTTCCATGCTTCCAACAACCCTACCCCACCACGTGCTGGCTCAAATTCAAAATCTGCTCGACCGCCGACTGAATCTTGGAGCGGCTGCCGGTCGAGCCGACGGTTCCTTTGGGAGCCACTTTCCAGAACAGGGGCAACTGATCGGTCCAATTGTCCAGAATCGATTGGGCACGAACGCTGCCGGTCAGCCGCAGGTGACGGTTCAACAGATAGCGCAGCAGGGCCACATCATCGCTGTGGGTGATCCGCACGATACGGACCATATCGGTATTGAGCCGCTGCGGCAGGTGATGCCCTTCATCCAGGACAAAAGCCATACCACCGCTCATCCCGGCCCCGAAGTTGTAGCCGGTCCGCCCCAGGATAGCCACCACGCCGCTGGTCATATACTCACAGCCGTGATCGCCGACGCCCTCCACAACCGCCGTGGCCCCGCTGTTGCGGACGGCGAACCGCTCCCCGGCCTGGCCGCAGGCGAAGAAGTTGCCGCCCGTGGCCCCATACAGCACCGTATTGCCGATGATGATGTTATCCGCCGCCGCCAATTGGGATTTCAGCGAGGGCCGGACCACGATCTGGCCGCCCCGCATGCCCTTGCCGACGTAATCGTTGGCCTCGCCGATCAGGGTCAGGTTGACACCGGTGATGTTGAACGCGCCAAAGCTCTGCCCGGCGCTGCCGTTGAAGGTGATGTTGATCGTCTCCTCCGCCAAGCCTTGATCCCCATACCGCTGGGCAATCGCCCCGGACATCGTCGCCCCGACGGTGCGGTCGGTGTTGCAGATGGGCAAGTTCAGGTTGACCGGCTCGCCCGCCTCGATGGCCGCCTGGGTTTCCTGCACCAGATGCCGGTTCAGGTCGCTGATCTGGGTAATCGGCGACACATCCAGGGGAATGATCTCCGGCTGCTGGCCGCTGTCGATGTGGGCCAGCAGCGGGCTGAGATCGAGCGAGTCAACATTGGCGTGGCCGGTCTCGACCTGCTCGATCAGGTCGGTGCGTCCGACGATCTCCGCCAGACTGCTGAAGCCCAACTCAGCCAGGATTTCCCGCACTTCCTGAGCCACATAATGGATATAAGCCATCACATGCTCCGGCAGCCCGACAAATTTGGCCCGCAATTTGGGGTTCTGGGTGGCCACGCCGACCGGACAGGTGTTGTTGTGGCAGGCCCGGGCAATCAGACAACCCTCGGCCACCAACGCCGACGTGCCAAAGCTGTACTCATCCGCGCCCAGCAGGGCGGCCATGATGATGTCCCGCCCGGTCTGCAAGCCGCCGTCGGTGCGGATGCGGACGCGCTCCCGCAGATTGTTGAGGAGCAGCGTTTGGTGGGTTTCGGCCAGGCCCACTTCCCAGGGCAGGCCCACATTTTTGATGCTGCTCCAGGCCGCCGCGCCTGTGCCCCCGGCGTGCCCGGCGATGTGGACGACATCTGCGCCCCCCTTGACCACGCCGGCCGCAATCGTGCCCACCCCGGCCTCGGCCACCAGCTTGACCGACACATCCGCGCTGGGGTTGACCTGCTTCAGGTCGTAGATCAACTGGGCCAAATCCTCGATGCTGTAGATGTCGTGGTGGGGCGGCGGCGAAATCAGGGTCGTGCCCTCGGTCGTGTGGCGGATGGCGGCGATTTCGGCAGATACTTTGAAGCCGGGCAGTTGGCCCCCCTCGCCCGGCTTCGCGCCCTGGGCCATCTTGATCTGGATTTCATCCGCCGAGCGCAGATAGGCCGGCGTGACGCCGAAACGGCCCGAGGCCACCTGCTTGACCCGATCATTTTTCTCCGTGCCGAACCGCTCCTGGGCCGAGCCACCCTCGCCACTGTTGCTCCGCGCCCCGATACGGTTCATAGCCACGGCCAGCGTTTCGTGGGACTCGCTGCTCAACGCGCCGTGGGACATCGCCGCCGTAGAGAAGCGGGCAAAAATCTTCTCCACCGGCTCCACCCCGTCAAGATCGAGGGCGGGCCGTTCGTGGGCAACGAAGCCGAACATATCACGCGGGCCGATGGGCACGTCCGGCCTGGCCAGCTCGACAAATTTTTTGTAGGCCGCGTAGCCCGCCTCGAACCCCTCGCCGATGAAAGCGCGAGTTTGAGGGTCGGGTGAATGTGTGCCGTTAGGCGAGGGGGGCACAAAGTTGGCGGAGGCTCCCGCACTCAAGACATTCTCCATCCGCACCGCCTGGTGCATGGCCTTGACCATCGCCGGATGGTAGGCGTGGGTTTCGCCGTTCCGTTTGAATTTGTAGAAGCCGTAGCTGCTAATCGAGATCCGCTCCGACTCACTGTAGGCGGCTTCGTGCCAGCGGTACATCTCCGCGGCGATTTCCCGGAGGCCAATGCCCCCCAATCGAGACACCGTGCCGGTGAAATATTCGTCGATCAATGGTTGCCCCAGGCCGACCGCCTCGAAAATCTGCGCTCCGCAGTAGCTATCGACCGTGGAGATACCCATCTTCGACATAATCTTGAGCAACCCGGCCTCCAATGCTTTGACAAAGTTGATGCGAGCCGTGCCCACATCCAGCTTGATCTTGCCGGCCTCGACCAGGTCCTTGATGGTGGCCAGGGCCAGGTAGGGATTGACGGCGTTGGCCCCGTAGCCGATCAAACAGGCCAGGTGATGCACCTCCCGCACCTCGCCCGTTTCGACCACCAGGCT
>CAZWZZ010000115.1:0-11473 GCA_964638395.1 uncultured Caldilineaceae bacterium | reverse complement strand
TGTCGGCCTCGATTTCCAGGGCTGGCCCCGCTACTCCCTGGCTCAACAGCAGGCCAAACGTCGCACAGAGATTTTCAAAGATACGTTCTTCCCCTCCCCCTGGTGGCTCGGCCTGAATTACGGTCTCACCAGCCGGGCCGCTCTGGCCTGGTATCGTTGGGTCGGCCATCCTTTGCACATTGTGGGCTGGATCAGACACCTGCGGCGATAAAATTGACATTGACAAAATCGGTAAATCGTGCTACCCTTCGGGAAAATTCCCCATTATCAAACTAAAGAGCCGTGACGCTCTCTAAAACCGTGACACAACGACGTGTGGCGAGCGGATGTTTTGCGTAATTTGGCAAGAGGAGATGGACATGACAACGGTTGATGTAGCCTCCGGCTCAAAAATATTTTCCCGCTACGAATTGGGCCAGGCGTTTGACGAGCTATTTTCGCGGGAAGGCCACCCCCGGCCTCACTATCAGGCCCTTTATAACCACCTGCAACAACTACCCGGTGATGAACTCCAGCGGCGACAGAAGGCGGCTGATCTCTCTTTTCTACAACAGGGCATCACCTTCACCGTCTACAGCGACAACCAGGGTACGGAGCGTATCTTTCCCTACGACCTGCTACCCCGCATCATCACCCCCGACGAGTGGGAGACTATCGAGAGCGGCCTGAAACAGCGCATCACCGCCCTCAATCTCTTTCTCCACGACATCTATCACGAAAGCAAAATCCTCGAAGATGGAATCATCCCCCGCGATTTGATCTACAGCAGCAAACATTACCGCCGGGAGATGCGGGGGGTAAACGTGCCCCGGGGCGTGTACGTGGCTATCGGCGGCACCGATCTCATCCGGGATGTGGATGGCCGCTTCCTGGTGCTGGAGGATAACCTGCGCGTACCCAGCGGCGTTTCCTATATGTTGGCCAACCGGCAGGTGATGAAACAGATCTTCCCCGGCCAATTCCGCAACTACGGCGTGCGGCCCATTATGAATTACGGCCAGGCTTTGCTCAACACGCTTCGCTCGCTGGCCCCGCCCCACATTTCTGACCCGACTATTGTCCTGCTCTCCCCCGGCGTCTACAACTCGGCCTATTTTGAACATACCTTCCTGGCCCGGCAGATGGGCATCCGCCTGGTCGAGGGGCGTGATCTGTTGATCCATAACAACACCGTTTATATGCGGACCACCTCCGGCCTGGAGCAGGTCGATGTCATCTACCGTCGCATCGACGACGATTTTCTCGACCCGCTCTCTTTCCGGCCCGACTCGGTCTTGGGCGTGTCCGGGCTGTTCAATGCCTACCGGGCCGGCAACGTGGCCCTGGCCAATGCCGTCGGCACCGGCGTGGCCGATGACAAGGCCGTGTATGCCTACGTGCCGGACATCATCCGCTACTACCTCAGCGAAGAACCGATTCTGCACAACGTCGAGACTTTTTTGTTGACGGATGACACAAAAAAACAGCACGTTTTGGATAATCTGGATAAATTGGTGGTCAAAGCCGTCGGCGAGTCGGGCGGGTATGATATGCTGGTCGGACCGCACAGCACCAAAGCGGAACAGACTGTCTTCTACGAACGGATCAAGGCCAACCCGCGCAACTACATCGCTCAGCCGACGCTGCAACTCTCCTGCGCCCCCAGCTTCGTTGACGGCCACATCGAGTCCCGCCACGTCGATCTGCGTCCCTTCATCCTGGCCGGTCAGGAGGTCAACATCGTGCCCGGCGGCCTGACCCGCGTCGCCCTCCGCCGAGGCTCCCTGGTCGTCAACTCCTCTCAGGGCGGCGGCAGCAAGGATACGTGGGTGTTGTATGAATGAGGCGAGTGGTAATTAGTAATTGGTAATTGGTTATTCAATCCCTAATGACCAATTACTAATTACGCTATCCGACTTCTCAACCTAATCAATTGTTATTTCTACTCAGACAAAGGAGGTACCCCCAACCATGATGCTCTCACGAGTGGCCGATAACCTATATTGGATGAGTCGCTATCTGGAGCGGGCCGAACATACCGCCCGGCTGGTCGATGTCACCCTCGATTTGAGGCCGGATCGGACGCCGGAAGCCGACCAGCGGGCCTGGCGACGCATTTTTACCAGCCTGAACCTGGCCGTCCCCCCGGAGATGCCTTTCGATGCCTATCACCTCACCGAGCGACTGACGTTTGATGAGACCCACGACGGGTCGATTGTCTCCCTCATCGCCTCGGCCCGCGAAAACGCCCGTCAGGTGCGGGAGCAGTTGAGCTCGGAGATGTGGGAACAGATCAACCGGCTCTACCTGGATGTCAAAAATAACACCATCGAGGAAATTTGGGCCGATCAACCCCACGACTTTTTTCAAAAAGTGAAACAAGGCTCTCAACTATTTCAGGGCGTCAGCGATTCGACGATGAACCACGGCGAGGGCTGGCACTTCATCAAGCTGGGCCAATTTATCGAGCGGGCCAATAACGTGGCCTCTCTGTTGAAAGTTTATATGGGCAAGGCATCCGGCAATGGCACCTCCAACACCGACCATTATCTGGATTGGGTCGGCCTGCTTCGCAGTTGCACCGCCTTCGAGTCCTACTGTAGAGTGTACACCGCCGATCCC
Source organism: uncultured Caldilineaceae bacterium (assembly GCA_964638395.1). Taxonomy (GTDB): domain Bacteria; phylum Chloroflexota; class Anaerolineae; order 4572-78; family J111; genus CAZWZZ01. The sequence goes on along the minus strand of CAZWZZ010000115.1, from coordinate 8,872 downwards.
AACTTTGAATGTATCGCCGATTTTCTACTGCTCAATGAGGAGTTTCCCCATTCGGTCAACTTCTCGATCAAGCTGATGCGCAGCGCCCTCAACGCCATCGCCGACATCACCGAGACCCGTAAAAATAGCCAGGTTTACCGCCGGGTAGGGCGGCTCAAGGCCATGCTCGATTTCGACCAGATCGACGAGGTTATTGCCGATGATCTGGACGCCTATCTGGAAAACATCCAGAGCCAATGCGCCCAAATCCACAACTCCATCTATCAAGCTTACATCAACTATCCCATCGAAGATAAGATAGCGGCTTAACTATGACATATTATGCTATTCGCCACGTGACCCGGTATCGTTACAGTTCCCCCGTCCGCGAGAATGTGATGGAGGTCCGTATGCAGCCCCGCACCGAAGGTACACAACGCTGTTACCAATTCAAACTGGCAGTCACCCCTCGGGCCAATCCCCAGCCCTACCGGGATTATTTGGATAATGTCATCCACCATTTTGATATTCCCCGCAAGCACGTGCAACTGACCCTCGTGGCCGAGGCGGTCGTTGACGTTCAGGAAGCGGAAGATTTGCCGGAGCGCCTCGATGAATCAACCTGGGCCGAACTCGAAAGCCTGAAAGCTGCCGGGATCCATTGGGATATGCTCCGGCCGAGCCATTTCGTCCACACCACGCCCCTCCTCCGCGACCTGGCCGGTGAACTAAACCTGATGACCCGCCAGGCCGACCCGCTAACCACGCTGCGGCAGATGATGGAGTCCCTGTATCACGCCTTTGAGTATGTTCCCCAAACCACCACCGTCGAGTCCCCCATCGACGAGGCCATCGAGGCCCGGCGGGGGGTATGCCAGGATTTCACCCACATTATGCTGGCCCTCGTCCGAGAGATGGGCATCCCGGCCCGGTACGTCAGCGGCTATCTCTACCACGAAAAAGAGAGCGATGACCGCTCCGCTGAGGATGCCACCCACGCCTGGGTCGAGGCCTATCTGCCGGGGCTGGATTGGGTTGGCTTTGATCCGACCAACAATCTGATCGCCGGGGAGCGACACATTCGGGTGGCCGTGGGTCGGGATTACGCGGATGTGCCGCCAACGCGGGGCGTCTTCAAGGGGAAGGCCGAGGAGAACCTGAGCGTCAGCGTCAGCGTTACCCTGGCCGACAGCCTGCCCGCCCCCGATGAGGCCCTGACCGGCGATTCCGCCTGGGCCGAGGGGGAGGAGGAAGTTGATGAGGAGGAGTCGCAGTGGCAACAACAGCAGTAGGATTTGACCCTTCGTCACCCTACCCTGAACATAAGTTCTGCAAACATCGTCCCAAATCAGCATCTCTGCGACAAGCTCAGGACGCGGCCTGAGTAGGTTGGAGCGGAGCGGAAACCGTATCGAAGGCTGCGGGTTGGTCAAGGCTCCCTCCGTTCGTTCGCCGCACCCTTCGATTTGTACGACGACGCTTCGACTGCCTCTATGGGCTGACTTTGCTCAAAGCGCCCCCATCACTGACAACGGCCAACACAACCAACACACAAAATGATGCCAGCATGATCGCCCACTCCAGCTTTTGCAGGCGGGATCGTCTGAGCGCAATCCACAGGGAGATCATCAAAAAATGGAGGATGCAGCCCAGCCAAAAGCTATAGGCCACCCCCAGGGCGCTGGCGTAGCTGGGGTAGAGTCGGTTGTAAATCAGGCTATACAACGGCAAGGCCCAGGCAACCAGCAGCATGCCTGAAAACGCATAAATCGTTCGATGTTTTTTTATCATAATGTTCAAGTTATTGGTTGATGGGTGAGGTGGTAGGCCAGATCAGCATCATTAAAGAGAAAGATTTTAGCACACCTTAGACTTTATCGGAAATAAGGAACTGCCTTAATCGACCGTATACCCTTTTGAGCGAACAGTGCGGATGATGTCTTCGCGGCCGGTGGCCTCTCTGATTTTGTGGCGGATGCGGTAGATGTGTTGGCGCACGATCTGGTTGGCTTCCCACAACTCGCTGTCGTAGGCTTGCACCTCCTGCACCAATTCCTGGGGGCTGACGACGCGGGGCGCTTCGCCGGCTAAATAGGCCAGCAGATCAAATTCGGTGGGGCTGAGGTCGAGCAGATGCTCATCGAGGGTAATCACCTGGCGCGAAAAATCGACGATGAGACCGTCCCGCTGAACGAAACGGCCCTCGGTGGGGTCGATGGGGGACAAGTCCAACTCCGATTGGAGGAGCGCCTCGCTGTTGACAGGGCCATTCTCCGTGTCGATACTCCGGGCCAAATTTTTGATCTGGCGCATCAAATAATGCTGCTTGAGCTTCTGCTGCCGGTCCAACAACCCCCGGCGGATGCTTTCCCGCAGCTCGACGGTTTTGCTCGGTTTGAAGAGGTAGTCGTGAGCGCCGTGACGAAGAGCCTGGACGCAGGTCTCCAGCGAGGCGTAGCCGGTTAGGATGATGGCCACGGTGTCGGGCGCTGTGCGGCGCAGATTGGTCAACACCTCCAGGCCGGGCATATCCTGCAATTGCAGGTCGATCAGAGCCAGATCAAACTCCTGCCGGTCAATCAGTTTCAGGGCCTTTTGGCCGCTGTCGGCCTCGGTGATCTGATACCCATCCCGTTTGAGCGTTCGCTGGAGGGCGTAACGAATCGATTTTTCGTCATCGACGATCAAAATTTTTGCGGTCAACGTTAGACTCCTCCTCTATAGTCCGGACTCACGCGCCTCGTTCCCTGGCAACCGCCCGACCTGCGCGACCGGCAGCAGAATGGTCAGCGTCGTGCCCTGGCCAACCTGGCTATCGACCATCATCTGTCCGTGGTGGGCTTCGATAATCTTGTAGCTGGTGAAGAGGCCAAAGCCGGAGCCGTTGGCCTTGGTGGTAAAGAGCGGCTCGAAGAGGAGGGGCTGCACCTCCGGGGGAATGCCCTCCCCGGTGTCGGTAAAGTCGAGGCGAATGGCGGGTAGCATCTCTCCCATCCCTCCCATCTCTTCATCAAGAGCCTGAGTGTGATCCGGCCTGGTCTGGACGGTCAGGGTATTCTCCGTCCCGGTCATCGAGTCGATGGCGTTGATGACCAGATTGAGAAAAACCTGCTTGAGATAATCAGGCTTACCCTCGATCAGGGGCAAATCGGCGGCCCACTGCCGCTTCACCGTGATCCGGTTACGCTCCAATTCTTTGTGAGTCAACTTCAAGACACTGTCCAACAGATAATGAACATCAACCCACTCGACATCCTCGCTTTGTAGATCATAAAAGCCATCGACCGACAAAAAATCGCCGTTGGTCTGCTCGATGCGGTGGGTGGGCCGGTAAAAATCACGCATACGGCGCACAATCGAGGAGATGCGGTCAATCTCCTCATCGGCGATGCGGGCGATGTCCGCCAGGTCAGCCGCCTGCAACGACTCAGCCAACTCTTCGTTAATCAAGGTCAGACAGCTCTGGACGGATTGGAGCGGATTGTTGATTTCGTGGGCAATGGAGGCCACCAGCCGGCCCAGGGCGGCCATCTTCTCCATCTGAATGATCTGGGTCTGAGAATGTTGCAAGTGGCGCAGTTGGGCTTGTTTCGACTGGTAGCGGCGGGCATTCTCCAGCGCCGTGGTAGCCGCATCGACCAGTTTGTTAGCGATGCGCTGTTGCTCCGGCCCAACCGTTTGGGAGGTCACCAGATCGGCTTCGAGCCGGCGCTGTTCCAGAATAGACCGGTTGGCCGCCTGGAGTTGAGCCATCTGTTGGCGTAGCTCATTGAGTTCCTGAATAAGTTGAGACTTGGTCTTGTCTGTATCGCCCATGCCGTGTGTAGGTTGAATTGGTGGTTATACCGGGTTGATATTTTAAGGAACCTTTGGAGCGGGTGGTTTCTAAATTTTGAAACAGCCCCCGCTCCACGTTCACTATACCAAAGAGTGCCCCTGATTTCGGTTAGGGTACGTTGGTAAAGGTTGGTAGGCCACAAGCAGCAGTCGAGGATCGCGGGCGAAGGAACCCGTCATAATGTTTCCATCATAACGATTCCATTTGTCATTCATTAGCATATGTGTTAAAATCCTGGACAATTTTAGGACCCCCGGTGGTAACATTTATCTCAAAAAATGGCTTCTCCCATATCCTGTCTTTTCTTTTCCGGCCGTGCGTTGAAACGACAGATTTTTGAGATAAATTTTAAGCAAAGTTATACTAAATTTTCTATTCATGAGGAGTTCGAGGAGGAACATATGTCAAAAAAGTTTGATCGTAGAGAATTTCTGAAAAAGACGACTATTGCAGCCGCAGCCGGGACAACCGGGCTGCTGGTGGGTAGTTGCGCCACAGGGGAAAGCACCGCCACCGATGCCCAGAGTGAAGCGGCGGGCGAGGAAGAAGCCGCATCGTCAAGTTCAGGTTCTGCCACCGAAGAGGAACTGACTGAAGCGGTTGCCTCCGACCAGGCGTTACCGGAAATCAACTGGCAGATGGCCACCAGTTGGCCCGTCGCCCTGGATACTATTTTTGGGGGGGCGCAGATAGTGGCCGACCGGGTCGCCGCAATGACCGGTGGCAGATTTGTCATCGAGCCTCGGGCAGCCGGTGAAATTGCCCCGGGCCTGGAAGTTCTCAACGTGGTCGAGCAGGGGGCCGTGCCGATTGGTCATACGGCCTCTTATTACTATGTGGGTAAAAGTCCGGTCACCGCTTTTGGCACGGCGCTCCCCTTTGGTCTGACCAGCCGGCAGCAAGATGCCTGGCTGTTTGAAGGGGGCGGTATGGAGCTACTCCAGGAATTTTATGGCGAAAGATTTGGGGTCATTCAGTTCCCGGCCGGTAATACCGGGGTACAGATGGGTGGCTGGTTTAATAAGGAAATTAACTCGATAGCCGATATGGAAGGCTTGAAGATGCGCATCCCCGGCCTGGGCGGTCAGGTTATGGATAAATTAGGCGTCTCGGTGCAGGTGCTGCCCGGCGGTGAAATTTTCCAGGCGTTGCAAACCGGGGCCATCGATGCGGCCGAGTGGATTGGCCCCTATGACGACGAAAAACTGGGCTTCCAAGATGTGACCAGCTTCTACTACTATCCGGGCTGGTGGGAGCCAGGCCCCTCTCTGGAAATCCAGATCAATCTGAATGAATGGAATAATCTGCCGGAAATTTATCAGGAAATCGTCAAAACCGCCGCTTTCGAAGCCAATGCGACGATGATGGCTCGCTATGACGCTAAAAATCCGGCTGCGCTTCAGTCACTCCTGGCCGATTCGGACGTGGTGCTGACCCCCTTCCCGGATGATGTGATGGCGGCCGCGGAAGAAGCCTCCTTTGAGTTGTATGATGAGTTTGCGGCCAACGACTCCGATTTCGCCTCGATCTTTGAGGCATGGACAGCCTTCCGCGACGAGATTCAGGAATGGCACGGCTTGGCCGAAGCAGCCTATCTGACCTACGCTTCGACCGGTAGTATCCAGCAGCAGCAATAACTCCCTGCGTTCTTTCTTGAGAAGTAATAAAAAAAGGTGAGGGCCAACAATTGGCCCTCACCTTTTTAGTTTTTGATGCCTTTCACGGATGGCTGTTGCTGTCGCTGTTGTAAAACGTAATGTTTTGCGCCTTACGTTTTACGACATTGTCAACCTAATTTCTCTTGGGAATATGAACCATCTCTGACACCTTAAGACTTTGAAAGATGCGCGTGAAAGTGCCTGTTAAACGTTTCCAAATCCTCGATGAAGGGCACGTGGCCAATGTCCTCCATCACAATCTCTGTGTAAGCGCCGCCGGCCTCGACATATTTTTCCAACACAGCCCGCGTCTGGCCGATCATAGGTTGGGGCGGGTAGACATCGGGCCCCGGCCAGTTGGGAATGAACCCCCGCATGCCTAATACGCCGGGATCGGCCAGGGAGTTGTCAGAGACGAGCAGATCATGGCTGCCACGTATCCAGAGAATGTCGATCTTGGGGATGATCTGGTAGAGACGATTGACATCATCGGCATAGCGGGGTGATAGCGCATTGTTAGCCCCCCACAGGCCCGGAGCGGTATAGGGCCAATTTGGCGATTGGGTCGCATCGCCCGGATACTCCTGTTCCCCCAGATGCGTGGCCAGCATCGCCGACAGCATCTCCTCCTCACGCGCCGGGACAAAGGGTGGTTTGACAATGGCGGCCCGTATGGCAGATCGGGGGGTGAATGGGCTATCCAGCGTGCGATCACCAGCCTTCAGCAACCTGACCGCTTCCGGGTTGATTAGCCCGGCACCGGCACCGGCATAGTCGTCATAACAGGGCGTGCCGTTCACATCCTTGGTACAGCCAAAGCCATAAGGCGAGCCAGGCGCAGCCAGCGTCACCGTCAACAGACGATCCGGGTGATCCATCAAGATGCGCCAGGCGATAGAGCCGCCCATCGAGTTGGCCACCAGATGAACTTTTTCCAGGCCCAGATGGTCGAGGAGGGCCACAGCGTCATCCGACAGGTCGCCTGTGCCGCGTGTGGCGTCGATCTTTTTGTTCGGGTCGGCCTCGCCATAGCCCCGCTGGTCAGGGGCAATGGCGCGATAGCCGTCGGGCAACGTCACCATCACCTCTTCCCACCAGGTCGCCGAGGAGAGATTGCCGTGCAAAAGCAACACCGGCCGGCCATCATCCGGCCCGGTGAACAGCACCCGGCTGGTGATGCGGCTCGTTGTAATCCTTTTGGGGGTGACGCCCTCCAATGTTGGTATACTCATTATTTTCCTCCAAAAGTTTGGTGGTTCTTACCCAAACGACACTTCGATCAACCAGGTGACGGTTTGGGGGAACATCGCCACCAAAATCAACACCAGAGCTTGTAAGGCCATAAAGGGAAAGGCGCTTTTGTGAATCTGGCCGGTACTCACTTCTTTGGGGGCCACACTTTGCAGGTAGAACAGGGAGAAGCCGACCGGCGGGGAGATAAAAGCGATTTGCAAATTAAGGCCCAAAATCACCCCAAACCAGACCAGATCAACCCCCAAAGCGGTGGCAGCCGGCACAAACAGCGGAATAATCAGGAAGGCAATCTCGATAAATTCCAGGAACATACCCAGGAAGAAGATGGCAATGTTGCTGACGATCAAGAAGGTGATGACGCCGCCGGGGAGACCGGTCAGAAAATCGGTAATGATTCGTTTGCCACCCAGGGCGTCGAAGACGATAGTAAAGAGGGAAGCGGCAATGAGAATCATAATCACCAGAGAGGTGATATTGACGGTGGAGTGGGCCGCATTTTTTAACAGACTCCAGTTCAATTTACCGTACATAGCCGCCAACAGGGTCGCCCCGACAGCGCCGACAGCGCCCGCTTCGGTGGGGGTGGCTACGCCAAAAAAGATACTGCCCAGGACGGCAAAAATCAGGAAAACCGGGGGTAAGACCGCCTTGGCAATCCGTTTGCCCAAGCCCTTGCCCTCGGTCTCGCGGACTTCGAGCGGCAGCGGTGGGGCCAGGTCGGGTCTAAAAAAGGCCAGTATCATCACATACAGGATGAACGAGCCGGAGAGCATAAAACCGGGGATCACCGAGCCAATGAACAGGTCCCCGACCGAAACGCCGAGCTGGTCGGCCAGGACGACCAGCACGATGCTGGGCGGGATGACCTGGGCCAGAGTGCCGGTGGCGATAATCACCCCGCTGGCCAACTGTTTGTCGTAACCGTACCGCAACATAATGGGCATCGTCAACATCCCCATCACGATAACGGTCGCCGCCACTACGCCGGTCGTGGCGGCCAGGAGCGTACCCACCAAAATAATGGCCAGGGCCATCCCGCCTCGGAGGGGGCCGAGAGCTACGCCGACGGTGGTCAATAGCTCTTCGGCCATACCTGTCTTCTCAAAGACAGCCCCCAAAAATACAAAGTATGGCACAGCCAACAACGTAAAGTTGGACATTGTGCCAAACCAAAGGTTAGACAATAGCCATAAGCGGTTGGGATTGAACACGCCTAGAAAATAGCCGATAAGTCCAAAGATGAGGGCCGCCCCGGCAAAAGAAAAGGCCACCGGGTAGCCCATCAGCAGCAACATCATGAAGCCCCCGAACATGGCCAGGGCCAACCATTCATATCCACCCATAAATAACTTCTCTCCTTTATTATGTTATGCTTGAAATTGTTCTGTTTCGGCTTGAATTGCTTCGTACACTTCGTGATGCCCAATCATCACCGCAAAGTATTTGATAAGTTGGGAGATACTTTGCAGCAGCATCAGCCCGAAGCCAACAATAATCATCGACTTGATCGGAGCGCGAGGCAGGCCACCGGGGTCGGGTGAGACTTCCCACTCACCCCAGGTGCCATCGGGTAACAGGCCCCAAGAGGTCAATACCGGATTATAAGTGACCGTAATACCGACGATGCAAAAGGGAATTAACAGCAGTAACGTGGCTAAAAAGTCTATCCAGGCCTGGGTTTTTTCACTCCATTGGGCATACAGAATATCGACCCGGACATTGACGCCGTGTTTCAAAATGTAGGGAAATCCCAACAAAAAAATTATCGAATACAAATACCATTGTAGCTCGATGTAAACGTTGGAGGACAATTGGGTGCCGGTGAAACGACCCACGTAGCGGACAAAGACGTTGTAAAAACCGATGATGACCACCCCAATAACTAAATATTGGGCTATTTCCCCGCACCATTCACTGATCGTATCGATCCAGTCAGATATTTTGAGTAAGATACGCAAATGTTGTCCTCCTTTGGGTAATTATGTTGAGAAAATTTGTTCGCAAAGCGGCAGTAACCCCGAAGACAGTCTGTTTTGTGGCAACGGTATTCGGAGATTGGGGGATCGCTCTGACCGGAGCAGAGCGGCTATCGGGAATTTCGCGGGAGTATAACATAGCCTGGCTAAAGCCGCCAAAAAGTCTC
>CAZWZZ010000114.1:0-11538 GCA_964638395.1 uncultured Caldilineaceae bacterium | reverse complement strand
ATTTGGAGCCACCCCGCACCCCTCGATACGGTTTCGCTACGCTCACCTACTCGGGCTGCTGCTAACTTAATGACATCAAGTCAAACGTGGTCTATTCACGGTGACGAAACTACTTTCAAATAACCTTTATGGACAAAACCTTTAGGGTCTCAAGCGGACGTACCGTTTGATTCTCTCTACATTTACGCCTATAATGGCCCCCGAGATTGTAATTTAAGAGCAAGCTATGCCCTCACCCTTTCCCGGTCTGGACCCATACCTCGAAGTGCCGAATATCTGGCCCGATTTTCACGATGCTCTGGGTGAACGCCATTCGGGTGCTATCGTAAACAGTAGGAAATGGTTATGTCATCGAAAGAAAAATCGTCCCGCCACAATCAAGCAGACTTAAATCGCCTGTCGGCCCGCCCCACTCCCGACGATTTAGATATGCTCGCCCCACAGCAGCATCCTTCGGCGGCGACTATCCAATTGGTCACGGCTGACCCCAACAAGTTGAACCCTCGCCAGATTCGGCAACTCCATCAGACCATCGGGAATCAAGCGGTTAAACGGCTCCTGACCCAGACTGAGACAAGAGCGACTGAAAAAACGCCGCCCGTGCAGCGTCAACAGCCATCAAATTCAGAGGGACGCCCTCTCCCCTCAGACCTGGCCGACAAATTAAGCCCCTATGGTCAGGCTGTGCAGCAGGCCAGAATTCACCCTTCCGCCCCCAATGTCAAACCCGGTGCCCTGGCCACAACGGAAGGCAACGACATCTTTCTCTCCGCTTCAGCCCCGGCTCTCGACTCGCCGGGGGGAACGTTGCTCATCGCCCACGAAGTGGCCCATGTTGTCCAACAAAATGGAACCGGTCCCGTGATGCGAGCGGTCGATGCCGAAGCGGCGGCGGACGAAGCGGCTGTCGCTGTGCTGGCCGGTCAGCCGTTGCCTGCTCTCGGCCATGCCGAGGGTCCGCAACATTTCGAAGCGCAATGGCATCAAGCCACATTGACCAACGCCATGCAAGGGCTGGGCTTTACCGACCGTGAAGCGGAGACGGCCTACTTTTCAAACTGGATGCGTGATGTATCCCAGGCGTTTGTGCCGATTGCGTCCAGCACCATTGGCGTTGATGCCACCTATTCGCTACTGGAATTATTGTCGCTCTGGAAATTTGGTCGATCATTCACACCCGACCAGATGGGCGTTTACAACCCGGCTGAACACATCGACAATCCGGCCGGACAAATCAATACCGACCTCCTACAATTCGATCTGCAATATGATGAGCGGGGGTTGCCGATTTACAATCCCGAATCAGGTGGGCAAGGTACCGTCGAGGTGGCCGGGCGGGGTGAATTCAATACCCCCTTTGAGACGCTTGGCTCTCAGGATATTGCCAGCCTCTTTGCAGTCGATGAAGCCGGGTTGCCAGCTTATATGGAGCGTTCACGTGAATACATAAAAGATGAAATTCATGCGGCCTTGGGTGCCGGGCGTACCGAAGAAGGATTGTTGCATATCGGTAATTTTAGCCACACCGTCCAGGATTTGTTTGCTCATTCCAACTGGGTTGAAATAGCCGTGTCCCGAATAATCCAAAGTGGACAGGTCGATTTGAGTGAAACGCCCGCCGCGCAGCAGATGGCGGAGCGTGAGGCGCAGGGGTTGCCACCCATCGAAAATTTTGCAGCCGAAATCGCCGATGCCGAGGGGAATGTTCGGCCTATGTTGATGACGGGCACATTTACTACAACCGACACCATTATTTCCATCAAAGAAGAAGTCACCAATCTGCTGGCCGGTCTTGATCCCTTCGCGGAAAAGAGTGATGAAAAGAAATGGAAATTCGTCCGGGCCGTTCTGGAAAAGGTCGAGGACTCGATTGATGAAGGAACAGCCGGTGAAATATTCACCGCCCATCTCGACGCCATCGTTGACAACCTGGGCAGTTTTCTCAGCGAGCAGGCGGGCGAGTTAGCCCACGAAGGGGGGCAAGCCGCCAGCGATTTTGTGGGGGGCGGTATCGCCGGGGATATTTTGGAAGGTGGGGCGGAACTGCTCGGCGAGGGGGCACAGTGGGCCATCGGCGAGGGGCAAGAACTCTATCACGACGATATGCACGACCTGATTTCGGAGATTGTCGATGAATTAGGGCCGGCCGTGCCGCTTGTCGAAATGGCCGTGTACGTTAAGGAAGGAACCGGCAAATTGGCCGAAGCCTGGAAGCAACTGAAAGATTGGGCCAAAGGGCTGCCGGATATGGTGAAAGAATGGCTGTTACCCAAATTGGTGGCCGCTGAAAAGAAATTTAAAGAAGCAATCAAAAAAGTGGTCACAGAAGCATATGAAGCCGGGGTGCGGCTCGTTATTGATACCGTGGAGGGCATGTCGGCCGATACGGATACGGCAGAAACGAATGTTCAGGTCCAACTCGAAGATTTGCGGGCCAAGCTCGATAATGCCCTGAGCGAAATCGACTCTGATGCGGCGCGTAATGTAAAGAGACAGCTTTTTGATATGCCTATCAACCAACTCTCCGGCTATATTAGCTCCGGTCAATTCCGCGATCTGCTGGCCGGATTGAGCAATGCCAAACAGCGTGAAGAACTGGCCGAGATGGGGGAGCGCATCTCCCAGTTAGCTAATATTCCCGAATGGGCGCGGGCCGGAGCCTCCCATTCCCAAGTCGCCAAAGATCATGCCGACTCCCCATTCTTTGGTGCAGCCTTTACAATGGCCAACGCCGCCGACAATATCCTCGTCGGTCTGGTCCGTGAGGCCTGGGGCACAGACCAAGCGGCTCCGGGACTTGAAGCGAACTACGGCGTTATTGATCCCGATAATCCGGGCGACCATGACTCATTTCTGGAGACGCGGGCTAAGGGGGCGCAGGTTTTGGCAGAAGGGCATCCCGAGGAAGCTGAACCGGCGCGACAACTCATCGAGGCCCTGGATGCCGCGTCGGCCATCCCCGGCGCAACCGATTACGTTGGACCCTATATTCAGGATGCCATCGACAAGCTCCGGGAGAATCCCTGGAGCAACGAGTCGCTGGCGGCGGTGAATGAGGTCATCAATCAAATGAAGGCGTGGCTGGAAATTGTTCGTGAAGAGGGAGATGTCTGGCTCATCGCCTCTATAGATTCGAGTATTGGCTGGATCACGCGCCAAATTGGGGAGAATTTGGAAATTGATGCCACTCATCCGTGGGCGCACGAGGGGCACGACCACGAACATAGTGAGCATGACCGCCACCACGACCACAACGCGCATGGGCCTGAACCGGACGCTGACCACGGTCGCACGGAAGCCTACTACGAACGACAGATTAACACCCTCAATCGCTATCGGGGGCAAAGAAACCGTCTGGCGCAGTCCAATGTCAATGCCGAAGTCGAACGCCCAACCGAGTTAGGGCACCCCTTGAACGAGGCGGCTGATCGAATCGATGATCCGGAAGAACGAATTTATGCCGAAGTTGACCGCATTTTTGCACATCCGTATGACTCAAATTGGTGGTGGGACAGTTTGGTCAGTTGGGCAAACAGCAACAAGAATGTCCTGGCCGGGTACATAATGGCCCGCAATTCAGGCCGCGCTCATCACCACCACCACGGCGAGCATTAATACTTCTCCAGGAAACAGAGACCAATGCCTAAATCCGTCCAAGTTTTCCTTTTGTTCACCGCTGCCTACTTTCTGTCCTATTTCTTCCGTTCGGCTAATGCCGTCATCGCCCCCGATTTGAGCCGGGACCTGTCGTTGAGCGCGGCCCAACTGGGCTTGATGACCAGCCTCTTTTTTGCCGCCTTCGCCCTGGCCCAAATTCCGCTGGGCATCGGCCTGGATCGTTGGGGGCCGCGCTGGGTGACGCCGGGTTTGATGCTGGCGGCGGTCGTGGGCAGCGCCCTCTTTGCCCTGGCTCCCTCGTTTGGGGTGCTGGCGGTGGGCCGGGCCTTGATCGGCGCAGGCATGGCCGGGGTGCTGATGGGGTCGCTCAAAGCCTTTAGCCGCTGGTTTCCGCCCCACCGTTTTGCCACCGTCTCCGGCTTGCTGGTCGGTATCGGCTCCTCCGGGGCGCTGATTGCGGCCACCCCCCTGGCCTGGCTGAATGACACGGTCGGCTGGCGGGCCGTTTTTTGGGCCGGGGCGCTCATCACCGGGGTGATTGCCCTGGCGGTGATGCTCTGGGCGCGCAACGGGCCGCCGGGTAGCGAAGAGGTCGGACCCTCGTCGGCAGGGGGCAGTCTGGGGGCCATTTTTAGTGACGGCCACTTCTGGCGTATCGCCCCGCTCAACTTTTTTGTGGCCGGGTCGCTGCTGGCCTTTCAAGGTTTATGGGCCGGCCCCTATCTGTTCGATGTCTATCGCCTGACCAACATCGCCGCCGGTAACATCCTGCTGCTGTTGAGCGTAGGGGCGACGCTCGGCTTTGCCGCCTCCGGCTGGCTGGCCGACCGATTGGGGCTGATGCGAGTCATCCTGGTCAGCAGCTTGATCTTCATCCTGAGCCAAGTTGGATTGGCTGTGCGCCCCCCGTTGGCGTTGGTGGGGGCGCTGTATGCCCTCTTTGGCTTTTGCGGGGCGTTCAACATTATGATGTTGGCTCACGCCCGCCAGATATTTCCGACCTCGATGACCGGCCAGGCCATTACCGCCGTCAATCTCTTTGGTATCGGCGGTACGTTTTTGCTCCAATGGTGGAGCGGCCTCATCATCGGTCGCTTCGCCGTCGATGCCGCCGGGCATTATCCGCCCGCCGCCTACACCACTGCGCTTCTCTTCACCGCCGTCGGCACCTGTCTGGCGCTTGTCCGCTACTGGCCCTTGACGCAGGCCGCCAAGCGTGATTTAGTCGCCGAACAGACATCCTAAAAATTCGGGTGACTATTTCGACAATGTCACATTGTCGAAATAGTTACAAATTCGGGAGGTTTTTTTTGAATCTGTTAATTGTGACTCGGATCATTGCCTTGGCTGCGCCTTTTGTTGGCTCGGCCTTGGGCTTTCTGTGGGCCGGGCTGTCCGGCTTTATCATCGGGGCTGTAATCGGAGCCTTCGTAGGGGGCATTCTGGAGGGCGTGGTGCGGGGGTATCGTGATGATGACGATTTTTAGAGAAGAATGACGCCAGGTCGGTGAGCGTAGGGTGAGCGTCAGGTTAGCGGCAAGTTGTCATTTAGCAGGCGTCAAGTCAGGAGAAAAATTATCAAGTATAGTGAGAACGTAATAAGTAAACATTCTTTTCTCCTCCTTTTTGGAAAAGTCGGGCCTAGGCAACCCGGCTTTTTCTATTTTAAACGTCTCAAGCCTTGTCCTTCAACCGCCGTGTTACCAAGTCAATAACCTGGCCGGCCGTGGTTTCAATCGGTTTGTTGGTCACGTCGATGACCCGAAAACCACCCCGCCGAAAGACCTGTCTGGTGGCTTTGATTTCCTCGTGCAGTTGTTCCAAGTCGCTATAATCTGATTTACCCAAGCGCAGATTGCGGACGCGGTGTTGACGGTGGGTGTGGAGCTGCACCGCGTCGATGGTCAAGCCCACAACGCGGCGGTGATCCAGTTCGAACAGTTCGGGACGGGGGGGGACGCCGGGGACGATGGGAATGTTGGCCACCCGCCAGCCCAACATCGACAAGTAGAGGCTCAACGGTGTTTTGCCGACCCGGGAGACGCCGGTCAGAATGATTTCCGCATCTGGCCAATCCTCATAATTCATGCCATCGTCGTGGGTGACGGTAAACTCAATGGCCTGAATACGGCGGAAATAGGCATCATTCAATTCCCGATAGAGACCCGGTTTACCGACCGGGTCGACACCTAACACGTCGGTCAGGCGCTCGATCAAAGGGCCGACGATGTCGATGGCGATGACATTCCGCTCGGCAGCCAGTTCGATGAACATCTGGCGAATGTCAGCATTAGCGATAGTATGAATAATCGTCGCATTGACCTCAGCCGCTTCGGCGACAATTGCTTTGACCTGGCTGACTTGTTGGACGCGGCGGAAGACTTGCACCGAGACGTGAGCTTCCCGAAATTGGGGCAGCACGGCCCGTGCGACCTGCTCGCCCAACGTGCCCATACTCCCGGAGACCACAAAAATAGGCGGACCTATAATTCGATGGTTATCCTTTTCTGTCATCCAGCCTCACTTTCGTGGTTATAATCTGCGCGGGACATAAGCCCGGAGTTTGTGGAAATAAGCCCGCCATCATTTTATGGGAAAGAAGCGGATTGGGCAAGATATTGACAACGTAGAGAGTCCGCTCAATGTCTCTGCTATCCCTTTAATATTTTTCTATGAGCCTACTTTGGTCACGTTCTCCGATAGTGGTATAATCCATTCTCTGTAAAAGTAAATTTGTAGGGGAAGAAGGAATGAGTATTTCACAGGAAAAGGATATTCGTCTTATTCTGGCCGATGATCATGCGGTGGTGCGAACCGGAACCCGCCAACTTTTAGAACGACGGCCCGATTTTCAAATCGTGGGCGAGGCTGCCGATGGTGAAGAGGCGGTGCGCCTGGCCCACGAACTCCAGCCCCACGTGGTGGTTATGGATGTGCGGATGCCCAAAATGTCCGGCGTCGAGGCGACGAAACGCATCAAAAAAGAGTGCCCGGATGTCCGGGTGTTGGTGTTAACCGCCCACGATGATGATGAATATGTCTTTGCGTTGCTTCAATCGGGCGCAGATGGTTATTTACTGAAAACCGCTGAATTTGAAGATTTGGTCAAAGCCATCCACACCGTCGCCGCCGGACAGTCGGCCCTGGCCCCGGAGGTGGCCGGGAAAGTCGTGGCTCAATTCACCAGCGGCAAAAGCCTGCCTGATGTTCTGGCCGACAAGCCGGATGATTACGACGGACTGACCGAGCGGGAACTGGGTATTTTGCGTCTGGTCGGCAAAGGGTTGAGCAACAAACAAATCGGCAAAGAGTTGTATATCAGTGACCGAACCGTGCAGGCCCACCTCTCCAACATTTTCTCAAAGTTGGGGGTTAGTTCCCGCACCGAAGCGGTGATGCATGCAGTTCGCAAAAATTGGATCACCACAGGCAAGTAAATGGCGCGTCTTTTTTTTCTTTTTATCGTCACATTCATACTGTTTGGCTGCGCTTTTTCGCCGTCCGCCAACTCGGGTTTGGATGAAGAGGAAGAGGAGGCCAATCCGCCGCCCCCCGTCAACCCTGCCTTGCCGGCGGAGCCGATTACGTTGGAGGTTTGGCTCGATCTGGATTTTACGCGCAACAACTCCTTGTATGAAGAGTTGGCCGAAGAGTTTGAAGAAGCCTACCCTCAGGTCGAGGTTGAAATTTTCTCGTTTGTGCGGGAAAGCATTCCTCAGCGGGTCGAGCTAGAGGTTTTGAGCGATGTGCCGCCCGATGTGGTGCAGGGGCATGTCTATGCTATGGCCGGTCAGGGCCTGGCTGAACCGTTGGCTGATTACTGGGCCGAGTGGGAGGAAACCAACCCCGAGGCCTCCGAGCAGTTCCTCTCGGAGGCTCTGGCGGAGGTCACATGGCAGGGTGAGCGATACGGTATCCCGATAGATGTTTACACGGTCATTCTTCTTTATAACCAACAACATTTTGACCAGGTCGGGTTGTCCCATCCCGGTGCCGATTATGATCTCTTTTATTTACGGCGGGCGGCAGCAGCCCTGACCGACCGGCAAGCGGGGCGCTATGGGTTGGGGCTAACCACAGACCCCTGGTATGCCGCTGCCTGGATTGCCAGCGCCGGCGGCGATTTGGTGACGGGATCGCCGGAGCGTGGCTACACCCTGACCTTTGACTCCCCCACTAACATTGCCACTTTGCGCTTTTTGACCGAGATCATCGAAGCGGGCTATGCGCCCCGGCCCAGCAGCCGTCCCCGGGATTATGAAGATATTCGGGCTAAATTCTTGGCCGGCGAAATTTCGATGTACTTTGGCGAACCGCAGGATATTCACCTCATCCAATCAACCCAACCCGATTTTCCGCTAGGGGTGGCTCAGATGCCCAACACCCCGGCTACGGAGCAATCCACATCGGTCTTGGGCAGCAGCGGTCTGTTTATTCCGCAGGGGGCGCGGCATCCCGAGGTGGCCTTTGAATTTATGAAGTGGATGGCCAATGATAGATACGTCATTCCAATGGCCCGCCGCCAGGGACGCTTTCCGGCTAAAGTGTGGCTGCAAACGTTTCCCGATTTTACCAAGAATTTATCGCTAATCCCTTTCTTCAACCAACTCGATGCGGCTCGTCCCTACCGGTTGGGGCTGTTTCCGACAGCGGAGGAGGCTTTCTGGGACGCCACCAAAAAATCATTCTACGGACTGGCGACACCCACTGAGGCCCTACAAGAAGCCCAAGAGATTGGCGAACGTACAACCGTCGAGACATTGCCATGAACTCCCCTGCCGAACAGGATAGTCAACATTTCTATAGCGGCCTGCTCAATTGGCTGACCCGGCTGCGGTCGCAGGCTATCGCCTTAACCCTGTTGTTGCTGTTGCTAATGATTACCCTCACTCTGGGTGTCACCTTTTTGGCCTATCGCCAGGTGTCCCAATCGTTGGCCGAAAGCCGAGATCAGGAATTGGTTATCGTTGGGGCCGAGCGTCTCTCCAGACAGATGGAAAACTTGATGCGTAGCCTCAGCGTGTTGGCCGATCAGTCTGAAATGCAGACCGGCGATCCCAACGCCCAGCGCCTTATTTTAGATCGGGTTCCCGAACTGCTGCTCGATATTACCAACCGGGATGGCGGCCTTATCATTCTCGATGCCGCCGGACAGGTGGCCGTGACCAAACCGTTTCGGCCCGACCTGCTGTCGCAGGATTTTTCAGCGGAGCCGTATTTCCAGGAAGCCAAAAATTTACGCCCATTTACCTTTTCCAACGTCCTTGAAGAACCCGGAACCGGTCAGGAAATGGTCGTTATTTCAGTGCCTATCGTCCGGCCCAACGGCGATTTTGTGGGGGCTATTGCCGGGCGGTTTTATATTGATTATCAAGGACTGGGGCGGGATATTCAACAACTCCAGGTGGGGGAGAAAGGGACCGCCTATCTGGTCGATCAAAACGGACGGCTTATCTACCATCCGATTGATAGTTTGATTGGTTCTGATTTTAGCCAGCGGGAGGCCGTCCAGCGGCTCTTGGCGGGAGACCGGGAGGGGGCAATCACCAGTACCAACGAAGATAATGAACGCACGGTAGAAGGGTATGCGGTGGTGCCGATTACCGGCTGGGGGCTAATTATCGGCGAACCCTGGGACCAGGTTGTTGGGCCGGCGTTGACCTCGCTTGGGTCCGTGGCGATTGTCTTGGTGGTCGGGTTGATTGTGGTGGCCGGCGTCGTTTCGGTTGGGGTGCAGCGCGTGACCGATCCCATCCAAAGCCTGGTTTTGCAAACCCGGCAGGTGTCCGCCGGGGATTATGATGCCCAGGTGACCTTGAGCCGGATCAAAGAGATTCGGGAGTTGGGGACGGCGTTCAACGAGATGGTGCAGCAAATCCGCCGTTATCGGGCCGGGGTGCGTCAGTATGTGGCCGATGTGACCCGCTCTCAAGAGGAGGAGCGCAAGCGCGTAGCCCGCGAACTGCACGACGATACCGTGCAGTCACTAATTGCCATCAGCCAGCGGTTGGAATTACTTAAAAATACGCTGGATGATGATCCCGAAGAAGTGCGGGAGCGATTCAATGAACTCAGGGGAATGGTCACGCAGGCTATCACCAGCGTCCGACAATTCAGCCGTGATTTACGCCCCTTGGCTCTGGAGGATTTAGGGCTGGTGGCGGCCATGCATTACCTGGTCAACCAGTTGGGACAGCGCGAGAATATTGATGCCACGTTAGAGGTTGACGGGGAGGCCGAAGATCTTTCGTCCGATATGGAAGTGGCTATCTATCGAATTTTGCAAGAGACCCTCAATAACGTTAAAAAACACGCCCATGCGACTCAGGTCAAAGTCATTGCCCAATTTACCAAAAGTCAGGTCAAACTGATTGTTCGTGATGATGGTCGGGGCTTTCAGGTGCCGGAGAGCCTGACCGATTTCGCCAGCGATGGCAGCTTTGGCATTATGGGATTGGAAGAACGTGCCCATCTTTTTGGAGGGCATATCAATGTGCAATCTGAGCCGGAGCAGGGAACCATTGTCCGTTTAGTGATGCCTCGTCAAACTGAAAGGTCCCCCTTTGAGACGTTCGGGTTCCCAAGTATATCCGGAAACCATAAATACTCCGAACAAAAATCCAGTCGTATCTTCAATTAACCTGAAGGGGGTAAGCGAAACGGCTTATTTCTTGAGCCAAGAATAGGCGTCTTCACGGATGGCGTAATTTTTGAAAATGCGTATAATTGGAAAATTGGGTAAACTCTTGACCGAACGGAGGTAATATATTTTTTATGGATTTTGTTTTTATAGTTTTGATGATAACGCTGCTCTTTATCTTTGGGTATGCCCAACTACAAAAGGGTGTGGTTAGAACGACCGGTCAAATCACCCTGAGTGACTATAATGAAAGTCCGTCGCTAGAGGAAAACCTATAGAGATAAAGTTGACATATAACAAGCAACAAAAAAGACGCTCTTTCAAAGAGCGTCTTTTTTGTTGCAGAAAATCAGAAGCGAGGGCTTCGCTCCCCATCGGGCATGGGTTGGTCCATCACAAGGACAGCATTGATGTTCCGTAAGGGGCACCCTACTTTGGCCATCTCACCAACAAGTGTCTTTAACCCCAACTGTCTTTCGTCGAACATGACATAAAATTCTTGCTTTTCGACAATAATCGTGAAGCGTTGGATGCCTGGCAAACTGACCAATAAGCGTTCTAAATTTTGAGCAATATCCTCAGTGAGAGAGGTTGTGTGTAAAGCTCTAAATTCCATCGTAAAGATTCCCGAAATTTTGTTTTGATTGATTGGGCCTCTTTGTGCCCAAATACATCTCTGGGGCGTGCCGGTATAACTTAGGCGGGACTTGTCTCTTTGAGGAATTTTTGGTTTAAAATACAAAGAAAAAATACCTCTATACTTAGAATAACTCAAAATAGGTAAAACGAATAGTGACACATGTCACATTATTCAGTGACAATTATCACATGATTTTGAAACTATCAGGGTACCAGCCTCAACTATCTTCATTTTGCGCTTCATCTTGATCTCGTTTTTCCAAGCGTCGGCGCAGCAGATCGGGCACATCCCCACCCATCGACAAAATTTCCAGGGCCTCATCGCTATCAATCGGCTCGACCTCTTCGGTGCGGAGGCTGTAATCATCATTAGGGTCGGTGGGCGGTAGAGGGGGGGGGGCGGGTGGGATTTGGGTCGGCAGCGGTAGACTTTCTTCCACCTCGGTTGAGTCCAACATTGCGGCGTCGATGACGGCCTGCTGTACCATCTCGATGACCTCGCCGGTGTCGGTCAATAACAGCGCCCCCTGGTCGATGAGGGCGCGATTACCGGCTGTGTCGTTCAGGCTGACGAAAACGGGGAGGCCCCGGCTCAAGGCCGCTCCGGCCCGCGTCTCGGCGTCGCTATCGGTGTTCAGGGC
>CAZWZZ010000113.1:0-11577 GCA_964638395.1 uncultured Caldilineaceae bacterium | reverse complement strand
GATGGGAGCCCGATACCCCCGCTGCTGCGTCGGCTCGGTTAGATAGAGGGTTCTCTCTTTGATCGACAAATTTTTACCCGGCGGAATGACATAGACGTGGTTCGGCTGCACCGGCGTCTCATCCTCGATCTGCATGACCTTCATCCGGGTGTGGTTCTGGAGCAGTTCGGCCAGCTCGCTTTCGTGGTGGGGGGCCAGATGTTGGATCAAGACAAAGGCCATGCCGCTCTTTTCCGGCATATTTTTGAAGAACTGCTCGAACGCCTTCAAGCCGCCAGCCGAGGCGCCGATACCGACCACGGGAAAGGACTCATCGGCTTCCGGCTCCTCGCCGTTGTCGCTTGTCTCCATTGGACGCTCCACCTGTTCGACGGCGGTTTCTTCGTTACTATCACTTGTTGACACATTGTTGGTTTCATTGATGGTGGGCACGGTTCTACCTACTCTCATATAATCAAGACCTGGCAGGTTTTTAAAGACAGTTTTGGATGATAGTCGATGACCGGCTGGAATGTTGGACCGATTAAAATCATCTGCGGAAACCTGCCAGGTCTGGCCTGAATAGTTACGAGACGAACACTGACGACTGCATCATTTCGGTAAAGACTATATTGATAGCCTCGACACGACAGCAACCAACATGCGGGCGATAAATTCCCACCGGGGAGTGTCCCATTTCAATCGACGGAGATGGTAGAGCGTTTATCGCCCTGGAGAATTGCAGCTTTTCGATTAGCTTAATCCCGACCGGGGAAAACGTCAAATTAAGGGGGAGTGTCGGGCTCCGTCAGGGTCTCTCCAAACAGCATCTCACCCACCTGGGCGAGACGAATCGCCTGAATGGGGGTAGCTATATTTCGTATAATGTGTTATAATAACAAAATGTTTGATATTATGACAAAATACGACCCTCTTAAAGCAATGATTGGCCGCCGCTCACCGGCTGTGGCCCTCATCCCCGAATAGCAGCAACTTATACTTGCCTTCGGGGAACCCGGTCAAGGTGAGTGCTGCTGTCCCTCTAGCCGCACGGCTCGTTTTCTCTCCCAACACTTTTTCTCAATTCAGCCTGGAAACAATCTGTTGTTTTGATGCAGCAGCGCCCACCGTCACCGCTTTGAAGTAACAGTTCGATTAAGATATGAGTTACGCAATTCGTAGAACAATTTGCTAAACTCTACATCAAAGGAGTTATAACAATGGAAATGACGATGATTAAAGAACAACTACAGTCTGATTTAGAAGAAGCTAAAGAGGAGCAGGCCCACCTCAAGGCACAGCTCGAAGATAAACCGGAATTTGGTCTGGGCGAGGGGGCCACGCTGGCCTACTCCTGGGAGATGGGCCTGGCCCGACGGGATACGGTCGAGTCTCGCATCGAGTCGCTAGAGGAGGCCCTCTCCCGCCTCGACGAGGGCACCTATGGTACTTGCAAAAATTGTGGCACACAGATCGACCCGGAGCGGCTGGAGATTTTGCCGGCCACGCTATTGTGTACCACGTGTGCCTCGAAGCAGTAAATACTTCGACAATGTCACATTCGCCCCCCTAGCCCCCCAGCGGGGGGAACTTCTGGCTTTGCTCCCCTCTTTGGGGGGCTGGGGGGCTTTTCAGGGTCAAATTATGTTAATGTGACATTGTCGAGATACTCAATCATCTTTGTATAAAAAAAGCCTGGATAGGATTTTCCTATCCAGGCTTTTTTGTTTCGATGTGGCTTGTCTATCTATTCTGTCGTTGTCTCGTCCTCAGTCATCGACTCGTCCTCAGTCATCGACTCGTCTTCAGTCATCGACTCGTCCTCAGTCATCGACTCGTCCTCAGTCATCGACTCGTCCTCAGTCATCGACTCGTCCTCAGTCATTGTCTCTTCATCTCCGGCGTCATCGGCGGCTGGGGCCGGTTCATCGGCTGGTGTGCCTTCATCCAGCGTCGTTACTCCGGACATAATCGCCTGGGCGTCACGTTCACTGGGAATGCAGACCGTTTGGCCGATTTCAATGAGATCCGGATCGGCAATCGAGGCATAGGTAACATCCTCCTGAGCGGCCACATTCGTCGCTTCGTAGATGGCCGTATAGAAAAGTGGGTCCTCGTAATACCGAAGCGCCAGGCGACTCAACCAATCATCGGCCTGCACTACATAATCTTCAATGCAAGCAGCAATCTGGGTATCAGACATTTCTGCCGACTGAACCGTATCGGTGGTAGCCGAGGTATCTGTCATCTCCATATCACCCGTATCGGTGGCAACCGAGGTGTCTGTCATATCCATCTCGCCCGTTTCCACCGTATCTGTGACAACAGCCGTTTCTCCGGCGCTGGTATCATCTGTCTCACCTGGTTGGGCCTCAGTTTCCAGCGGGGGCAGCAATACATCACTAATGACGTGTATGACACCATTAGAGGCTTCAATATCGGCTTCAACCACTTCCACACCATTATTAATGAATACCTGGCCCTCGTCCGTAGTAAATTCTAGCGGAGCGCCTTGCATCGTCGAGACGTTTTGCGTGTCGGTTATATCGCCAGACACGACTCGCCCCTCAACCACGTGGTAGAGCAGGGTATTGGTCAACCGCTCCGGGTTGTCTTGCAGCTCGGTTAATACTTCTTCGGGCAAGCTCTCAAACGCCTCGTTCGTGGGGGCAAAGACCGTAAACGGCGTTTCACCACGCAGCGTTTCGACCAGTTCCGCCTGGGTCAACAGATCGACCAGCGTTGAGAAGCGCTCATCACCCGTGGCGATGTCTACAATGGTTTGTTCCTCTTGATGAACGGGCGCTGCCAGAGCGGCTGGAATGGCCCCTGCGGACAACAACATCACAATCAAGAGTGTCGATAGTAAATAGTATACTCTTTTAAGCATAAGTTTCTTTACAACCTCCTTTGGTTATTTTGTACGAAAAATAGCAGATGTCTGCCGGTAATACGAATGTTCGTCTACTATTGTAAGGCTGTTTTTGATTCCTGCCTACGCTAGAATGGGCTAACTTGCCGCTGATGAGGGGGTAGTTATTTATAACTAAGCTGTGGGACTGGAAATCGAACTAACTTATTCGTTAGAGGTATAAATATCTGCCGGCCTCACTCAGGTGGGTGATAAACGGGCTGAAAGTGGTATGCATAACGGGCGGAAGTTAGCTCTGCTGCGTTAGAGAAATCACTCTACTTGGTATAGGCAGACCAGGGATAGACGGGTATTATTATCAGCAAGCCCGGCGCTCATCATCGACCGGCTGATTTATTGGAATGTAGAAATTGTTGTAAGATTGAGATAATTCCCACATTATGTGCTTGCGATGATGCTGACCGGCTAACGAACAGGGATCACTCGGATTTTCGGATTTCGAGACCTTGAGCCGTTCATCCGAGAAATCCGCGTTTTTGATTTTCTCCAAGCACATAATTCGTTACGATGTCGTAAGATTATAAAGGAGACTCCTATGTCACAAAACCTATCCCTGACTGACAAAGTGGCCGTCGTCACCGGCGGCGGGCGGGGCATTGGCCGAGCCGCCGCCGTTCAACTGGCCCAGGCCGGAGCCGCCGTCGTGGTCACCGCCCGCACCGCCGGCGAAGTGGAACAAACCGTGGCCCACATCGAACAGGATGGCGGGCGTGCCCTGGCCTTTCCCGCCGATGTCACCGATTGGGAAGCGATGACCCGCCTGGCCGAGGCCACCCGGGCTGAATTTGGTCCCGCCGACATCCTGGTGGCCAATGCCGGTATCCTCGGCCCCATCGGCGACTCCTGGACGCTCGACCCGGCGGCCTGGGCCAAGAATGTGACCGTCAATGTGAGCGGCACCTTCAACACGATTCGGGCTTTTCTGCCGGAGATGGTCAGCCGCAAACAGGGCGTGCTGATTTTCGTCTCTAGCGGGGCAGCCAACCGGCCCGTACCCGGCTGGAACGCCTACTGCGCCTCGAAAGCGGGCGTGGAACATTTTGCCCGGACGTTGACCGCTGAATTGGAGCAGAAAAAATCTGACGTGCGGGTTTACACCTTTTACCCCGGCGTGGTTAGCACGGCAATGCAGGAGGAAATCCGTAGCACCTCCGCCGAAGAGTTTGCCGCCGTGGACAACTTCCGGGCTTACCACCAGCAGGGCGTCCTCCGCCCCCCGGAAGAACCGGGCACGGTCATCCGCTGGCTGGCTACCCCGGCGGCAGCCGACCTCCACGGCCAAGCAGCCAGCATCGACGACAACGCCATCCGTGAGCGGGTCGCGGCTGATTTGGAGATCCCCCCTTTTAAAGGAAGAGAACGATAGTAAGGAATGAGAATTAAATAACTTACCCGTTTTCCTTGCTCCCCTAAAACGTGAAACGTAAAACGTAATGACTTACTCAGAAAACCCTTACGTTTTACGCATTACGTTTTATCACGAACATTGAACTGGGTAATTTATTTAAGTGCCGTTCCTAAACAAATAGTTTCAAAAGGAGAACAACAATGATGAACTTATATTTAGTCCAACACGGCAAAGCCGAATCAAAAGAGGTCAACCCTGACCGGCCACTAACCAGGGAAGGTCGAACGGAAACGGAACTGATCGCCGGTATGGCCGCTAAAATCGAACTGGAGGTGGCCGAAATTCGGCACAGCGGCAAAACCCGAGCCGAGCAAACAGCCAATATTTTCGGCCAGGCCTTCTCGTTACCGGACAGCATCGTTGCCGCCTCCGGGTTAGGAGCGACGGATGACGTAGAGCCGGTCGGCGATGCTTTGACAGAAGCCAATCAATCCGTTATGCTAGTAGGTCACCTGCCTTTTATGGCCCGCCTGACCGGCTATCTGGTCGCGGGCGACCCGGACGACTCGCCGGTCGAATTTCGCAATTCCGGCGTTGTCTGCCTGGCCCATAGCCAGGCCGGCTGGCAGGTGAAATGGCAATTACTGCCGGGATAAACTCACCACTGGAGGAACGTGATGGCCTTATTCAAAAATCGGCTGGAGGCCGGACGCAAACTGGCCCAAGCCCTGTCAACCTACGCCAACCGCGCTGATGTCGTCGTTTTGGGCCTGCCCCGGGGCGGTATGTCTGTCGCCTTTGCGGTGGCCAACGCCCTGGCTGCCCCCCTGGATATTTTTCTGGTACGGAAGTTGAACGTCCCCGGTCGCCGGGAGTTGGCGATGGGGGCCATTACCTCCGGCGGCGTGCGGATGTTGAACCACGGCATCGTGCGGACGTTCAATATCCAGCCGGAAATCATAGAAGCCATCGCCGTCCGCGAGCAGCGTGAACTCCAGCGACAAACCCAATTATATCGGGGCAATCATTCAGAAGTGACCGTCTCCGGGCGCACCGCTATTCTGGTTGATGACGGTCTGACCGGCGGGGCCGGGATGCGGGCCGCCGTCGCCGCCTTGCGGAACCAGCACCCGGCCCGGATCATCACCGCCCTCCCGACCGGGCAACCCCACATTTGCCGCGAATTCGAGGGCTGGGTCGATGAGTTGGTGTATGTCGAACAGCCCCGCCCTATCCATCCGGTCTGGGGCGTTCGGGCCTGGTACGAGGAGTGCGCCGCCATCACCCAGCCTGACGACGTGCGCCGGTTGTTAGCCCAGGCTCCCAAACAATCGCTGTTAGCTAACTGAACAGGCCTGGCGATGAATTCCCCCATAGATCAACGCCTCACAGAGAGAGGCTTTGCCGAAGTCGAACATACCGCCGATTGGGCCTTGCGTATTTTTGGCCGGGATTGGCCCGATTTTCTGAAGAACGCCGCTCGCGGCCTGAACTACCTGCTTATCGACGCTGAGGCGGCGCTGGTCGATAAATTGGAGCGAGAGGAGCGGGTGGCCCTGACCGCGTTCGACAGAGAGGGCCTCCTGGTCGATTGGCTCGGTGAATTGGCCTACTGGGCCGAAACAGAGCGGCTGATTTTCCACGAATTTGACTTCTCCGAGGTTACGCCCACCCACCTCCGAGCGCGACTGCGCGGAAGCGTCGTTCCCCACTTACGCAAGCATATCAAGGCCGTCACCTATCACAATTTGGCCATCACCGAAATAGCCGAGGGGCTGACGGCGACGGTGGTTTTTGATGTTTAACAGTTTGAGATAGAGGAGTATCAAATGGTTGATGCAACAGCCTTGAAGCAAATTAGTCCCTACATCTACGAAATTCCCAAAACCTACCGCGACGATATGCGCGTTCCGGCCCGTTTTTACGCCGACCCCGATTTGCTGGAGAGCGCCCTGGATGATAAGAGCCTCGACCAGTTGGTTAACACGGCCACCCTGCCGGGGGTGTACAACTACACCCTGGCCATGCCCGACATTCATCAAGGGTATGGCTTTCCGATTGGTGGGGTCGTGGCCACCCGGCTGCCGGACGGCGTCATCTCCCCCGGCGGCGTCGGCTATGACATCAACTGCGGCGTGCGGCTGCTGGCCAGCCACACCACCTATGAGGAAGTGGCCCCCCACCTGGATGAGCTGGCCACCATTCTCGATTATAACTGTCCCAGCGGCGTCGGCCAGGGTGGTCCGATTAAGTTGGATGTCAAAGAGTTGGATCGGCTGTTGGAGGAGGGGGCCGGTTGGGCCTTGAAACAGGGCTACGCCACCGAGTCTGATGTGGAGCGCACCGAGGAGCGGGGCTGCATCGCCGGGGCCGACCCCGGCCAGGTCAGCGACCGGGCCAAAAAACGGGGCCGGGGGCAGATCGGCACCCTGGGCGCGGGCAACCATTTCATCGAGGTGGACATTGTTGATGAACTGTTCGACGAGACGGCGGCCCAGCGCACCGGCCTCTTTCCCGGCCAGATCGTCATCCAAATCCACACCGGCTCGCGGGGCTTCGGCCACCAGGTCTGCACCGACTACGTCAAACGCTTCCAGAAAACTATCCACGAGTACGGCATCGACCTGCCCGACCGGGAGTTGGTCTGCGCTCCTCTCAGCTCGCCGGAGGGGCAGGCTTATCTGGGAGCGATGAAGGCGGCGGCCAATTATGCCTTTGTCAATCGCCAGCTTTTGGCCTATCACATCCGCCGCAGCTTCGAGGATGTGCTGGCCGGGAAGGTCAAAAATTTCCACGTTTATCAAGTTTATGATATTGCCCACAACATGGCCAAAATCGAAACTTACCGGAGCAACGGCGACGAGGTCGAACTGTGTGTCCATCGCAAAGGGGCGACGCGGGCCTTTGGACCGGGCTCGGCGGTGCTGCCGGATGTCTACCGGGACATCGGCCAACCGGTGCTGGTCCCCGGCTCGATGGGCACGGCCAGTTGGGTCCTGCTGGGCACGGCCGGCTCGATGCGGCAAACGTTCGGCTCCACCTGCCACGGCGCGGGTCGCCTCCTGAGCCGCTCCGCCGCCAAAAAGCAGGTGTGGGGCGGCGATCTCCGGGAAGAACTGGAGGG
The DNA here is from genome assembly GCA_964638395.1 of uncultured Caldilineaceae bacterium. Taxonomy (GTDB): domain Bacteria; phylum Chloroflexota; class Anaerolineae; order 4572-78; family J111; genus CAZWZZ01. The sequence goes on along the minus strand of CAZWZZ010000113.1, from coordinate 4,194 downwards.
GCAGGGTATCCACGTCCGGGCCGGCAGTATGCCCGGTCTGGCCGAAGAAGCGCCCCAGGCTTACAAAGATGTGGATCGCGTGGTCGAGGTCGTTCAAGGCGCGGGCATCGCCCGAAAGTTAGCCCGCTTGAAGCCGGTGGCGGTCATCAAAGGGTGATCCGGTTCGGGTAAAGGGTCACCCATTAGAATAAAGCGTGCAATCAAAAGATAGCTCTTTGTGTTTTCAAACATTGCTCGGTTGGGTATGGAGGCAAGCGTGCTGAAAAGTTACGATAATGATGATTCCATCGTAAATAAAATTGGAGAATTTTCATAATGACTAAAATTGAGCGTCTCTCCACGGAGGCCCTGTACCAATGTTGTGAGCCGGAGATGTTTGACTTCGAGACTACCGAAGCGTTGAAGGAACTGACCGACATCATCGGCCAGTCCCGGGCGGTCGAGGCGTTGCGTTTTGGGATTAACATCGACCAGGAAGGATACAACATCTTTGCCGTCGGTCTGACCGGGACGGGTAAACGTTCTCTCGTGCGGCGACTGTTCGAGGCTCGGGCCAACGAGGAAGCGGTCCCGGATGATTGGTGCTACATCAATAATTTTGAGCAGCGGCACAAACCCCGCGCCCTGCGTTTGCCGCCGGGCAAAGGGGAAACCTTTCGCCAGGATATGGAAAGCTTGGTCCAGGAGATCGACACCGCCCTGTCCAGCGCCTTTGAGAGTGACGAATACCAGGCCCGTCGTCAGGAAATCGAACAGGCGTTTCAGGAGCGGCAGCAGGAGGCGCTGGAAACGATTGATAAGCAAGCCAGAGACCAGAATATCACCCTGCTGCGAACCTCGTCGGGGCTGGCTTTTGCCCCGGTCCAGGATGGGGAGATTGTCTCGCCGGAAGAGTTGGAGAAGATGTCGGAAGAAGAGCAGGAGCAACTGAAAGAGAAGATACAGACGTTGCAGGAAGCGTTGCAAGCCAGCCTGCGCCAGGGACCTCGCTGGCAGCGGGAAATGCAGGAGCAGTTGCGCGACCTCAACCGGGAATTTGCCACATTCGCCATCGGCGGCCTGATGGATGAACTGCGTGAAAAGTATAGCGACCTGCCCAAAGTGGTCGCCTATCTGGATGATGTGCGGCAAGATATTATTGATAATGTTCGGGAATTCCTGACAAATGAGGATGGTCAAGAGGAGGGAGGCCAGGCCCAAGAGTCGGCCCTCCTGCGCCGCTACCGGGTCAATCTCATCATCGACCGCCGGGAGGCGGAGGCCGCGCCGGTTATCTTCGAGGATAACCCGACCTATCAGAATTTGATCGGGCGGGTCGAACATATCTCCCGCATGGGCACGCTCATCACCGATTTCAACCTGATTAAGCCGGGGGCGCTGCACCAGGCCAACGGCGGCTATTTGATCCTCGAAGCCCGCAAACTGTTGACCGAACCCTTCGCCTGGGACGGGCTAAAACGTGCCCTGCAAGCCGCGCAGATTCGTATCGAGTCCCCGGCCCAGAGCCACGGTTTGATCAGCACGGTGACGCTGGAGCCGGAGCCGATTCCGCTCCGGGCCAAGGTAGCCCTGCTGGGCGAGCCGCGCCTCTACTACCTGCTCTCCGCCCTCGACCCGGAATTTGGCCAATTGTTCAAGGTGACCGCCGATTTCGCCGAGCGTATGGCCCGCGATGCCAATAGCCAGACGCAATATGCCCAGTTGATTGCCCGGTTGGTCCACAAAGCGGAATTGCGCCCCTTCGACCGGAGCGCCGTCGCTCGCGTCATCGAGCATAGCGCCCGGCTGGCCGGTGACGCGGCCAAGCTCTCCACCCGCATTCGGGAGATTACCGATTTGCTGCGGGAGGCTGATTACTGGGCCGGGCAGGCCGAGCAGCCCGTCGTTCGGGCCGAGGATGTGCAACAGGCCATCCAGGCCCAGATTTACCGCTCCGACCGGCCCCGCGAGCAAATTCAAGAAGCCATCGAGCGGGACACGATTCTCATCGACACCAGCGGCGAGAAAGTGGGCCAGGTCAACGGTCTGTCGGTGCTGCAACTGGGCAGTTTTGCCTTTGGCCGGCCCAATCGCATCACGGCCCGCGTCCGTCTGGGCGAGGGCAAGGTGGTCGATATTGAGCGAGAAGTTGAATTGGGCGGCCCGATCCACTCCAAAGGGGTGTTGATCCTGTCCGGCTTTCTGGGCGCTCGGTATGCCACCGACCAGCCTCTCTCTCTGTCGGCCAGCCTCGTCTTCGAGCAATCTTACGGCGGCGTCGAGGGGGATAGTGCCTCCTCCGGCGAGCTGTACGCCCTGCTGTCGGCCATTGCCGAGGTGCCGCTCAAGCAATCGCTGGCGGTGACCGGCTCGGTCAACCAGCACGGCCAGGTGCAGGCCATCGGCGGCGTCAACGAGAAAATCGAGGGCTTTTTCGACCTCTGCCGGGCCAGGGGCTTGACCGGTGAGCAGGGGGTGTTGATCCCCCACTCAAATATCAAACATCTGATGTTGCGCCAGGATGTCATCGATGCCGTGGCCGAGGAGCAGTTCCACATCTACCCGGTGCAGACGGTCGATCAGGGCATCGAACTGTTAACCGGGCTGCCGGCCGGCACGCCTGACGAAGCGGGCGACTACCCCGCCGAGAGCCTCAACGGGCGGGTTCAGGCTCGCCTGACTCAATTCGCCGACCGGCGTCTCGCTTTTGCTAAGTCTAAGTAACTGTCCGGAAATAAGTTCCCGACAAGACAAGAGATTAGAGATTGGAGATCAGGAGATTCAAGGGCGAAAATCTCTAATCTCCTAATCTCCCAGAAACCCAGAAACGGGAAGTTATTTTTAGGCGCTCATTAAGTAGAGGTACCTATGACTGAAACCAATAACGAACATTCTATCCGCCGTATCTTAGTCGCCCTGGATAGCTCCCCCTCCAGCGTGGCTGCTCTGGAAACGGCGGCGGAACTGGCGGCTGATTTCAAGGCCAAGCTAGAAGGCATCTTTATCGAGGACATCGACCTGTTGCGGGTGGCCCAATTGACCATCACCCAGGAGGTGGGCCTGTTCTCGGCGACCAGCCGTCGTCTGGAGATTCAGACGGTCAAGCGGCAACTGCGGGGCCAGGCGGCCAAAGCAGAGCAGCTACTGAAACGGGCGGCCCGGCAAACCGGCGCAGCCTGGAGTTTCCGGGTGGGGCAGGGCAACATCGCCACCGAGTTGCTGGCCGCCGCCGCCGGGAGCGATATGGTCATTCTGGGTAAAGTCGGCTGGTCTCCCCTGCGCCGCAAACGGCTCGGCTCCACCTCGCGGGCCTTGCTCTCTGAGGGGAGTAAGCTGACCCTCATCCTGCCTCACGGCGTGCCCCTCCGCCCGCCGGCGCTGGTGGTGTACAACGGCTCGGTGGTGGCCCAGAGAGCCTTGCACCTGGCCGCCCGGCTGATGGCGCCGCTCGATGGAAAGTTGACTATCCTGCTGCTGGCCGAAGCGGCGGACACCGCCCAACGACTCCGCAATCAGGCCACGGCCTGGTTAGAGGAGCAGGGGGTGACCCATCACTACCTCTGGCGCGAGGGCATGACCATTCAGGATTTGGCCCGGCTCATCGAGCGAGAACGGAGCCATTTTTTACTGCTGCCGGGGAATAGCCTCCTGCTGGAAAAACGACGTGAGTTATTCCGTATGCTGGATGAGGTGGAGTGTCCGGTGTTGCTGGTGCGCTAATAACCCCATCGGGCTATCCTTTTTTCGGTAAAACTCTTCGTTTCACTAACCTGAGCTATCACAAGATAGCTCTTTTTTGTTGCCCAAACCCCCTACCTGACTGTGGGCAATAGTAACTGCCTCCTTTATACTAAACGTAGGATTTATATTTGCCACCAATCACGACGTGAGGAGGTTCTATCATGTTACGAAGTATCGAAGAATTAAAGGGTTATACCATCCAGGCTACGGATGGCGATATTGGCCAGGTTGATGATTTTTTCTTTGACGATGTCAGTTGGACGGTGCGCTACATGGTCGTCAAGACCGGCGGCTGGTTTGATCGGCAAAAAGTGTTGCTCTCTCCGGTCGTTATTGATTACCCGAATTGGGTTTCGGAAGTGGTGCCCGTTGAATTAACCAAAAACCAGGTCCAAAACAGTCCCGACATCGACACCGAGAAGCCCGTCTCGCGCCAGGCAGAGGAAGAACTTCACGCTTATTATGACTGGGCAC
>CAZWZZ010000112.1:1630-11588 GCA_964638395.1 uncultured Caldilineaceae bacterium | reverse complement strand
CGAATGTGCTGCCGGGTAAGGTATAGGCCATCGGAATGATATTGCCGCCGCTGGCGCATCCCAACTCCAAGACGCGGCACTGCTCGATGTCCGGGGGGTCTAAGCCTAGCAAAGTAGCGATGGTAGCTAATTTGTCCGGGTGGGTCAGGGGGAAGGAATAACTGGCGTAGGGGACGAGGTCGTAGGCTGTTTGTTCGATTTTCTTGATGGTCGTTTCCATAGACATCATCCCACTAAAAGCGCCGCATGAGCAAACTGCTGTAGTTTTTCATGAACGATTTCAGTTAAAATTTCAACAATGGTCACGTCATCCAGCGGTTGCTGATCCTGATGTTCGAATTCGAGCATATCCTCCGCTTCGAGGGCCGCCACCAGCCCGGCCACATCCCGGCTGCCATCGACAAAGGTCAACAGCTTGGCGGTCATCGTGTCCAGCGTCAGCCGCTCGTGGCGCAGATTGGTGACCGGTTGGTCGTGGGCGGCTTGATAACGGGCCACCGGACTGACCAGCGGATAATCGCTGATTTCGGTCACAAAGCGGGGCTGGTACACGTGAAACTCGACTAAATTTTCGCTGTAGCTGTAAGCCTGGAGCAAATTAGCGCCGACGATTTGGGCCTCCTCTTCAACGACGGCAACAGCTCCATCATCAGCCAATTGTGCCCCGGCTGCGGCGATCAATTCGGTGAAAGAGACGGCTCGCGGCCAAACATCCATCAAATGGCGCATGGCCGCTTTGGTCAGCGGGTGGTTCGTCGAAAAACTGGCCCCATCGAGCGCCTTGAATTTCTCTACCGCCCCGCTCTGAATATCCGGCGACTCCGACTCCGGCATAGCGGCTGCGGCCACCGAAAAACGGCTCAATCGCTCAGGATCGAAGCGGTGACTCAAGGGCACGGCCTGGTGACACAGCAGCGATTGGCGAAACATTCGATTTCGCAAAAAATCCAAATATTGCTCCAACTCAATCGTATTGCGAACCATCTGCCGCAGCGACTCATTGACCTCAGCCGGAAACTCGCTGGGCATCATACTGGCAAAATTGACCTCGCCCAGGTATTGCAAGTCGTGCTGTTCAGCCTGGGCCACAAATTCGTGGAAGTAGACCGGCGTGTTGATCTCGGCCAGTTCGTCGTGGAGCAGAAAGGAGTCATCTTTGGGCAACAAATATTCCTTGACGTAGTTGACATACACATACAGAAAGCCGCCGTGGGAGTTGCTGTCGGTCGAGATGGAATTGGCCAGAAAATCGAGCAACTTTCGGGCTTCGGCGGCCTGCTCCAGCGGGTCAGCCAGATGGCGGGTGTGGTAACGCATCATCTGGCGGATGGTTCCTAACATATTCCAGCCGGGATAGATGTTGTAGCTGATGTAGGCCACTCCGTTCGGGGCCAGATTGTCCCGGCAGATGGCGAGCAACTTCTCCTGCACCGCCGCCGGAACCCAGGAGTAAACGCCGTGGGCGATGATGTAATCGAACTGGCCCAAATCGGGCCTGACTTCCAAAATATCCAGCGTCCGGAGGGTGATGTTCGACAGCCCCAAAGCGGCAATCATCGCCTGGCCCCTGGCGATTTGATGGGCCGACAGATCGAGACCGACGAAGGTACTCTCCGGCAGATTGGCCGCCATCGGAATCAAATTGCCGCCCCCGGCGCAGCCCACCTCCAAAACGCGGCACTGCTCAACCGGTGCCGGCTCCATGCCGCGCAGGGTAGCGACCGTGGCTAACCGGTTGGGGTGGGATTTGGAATGGGAGACGCTGGGGTAGGGGATTTGGTCATAGATGTATTTAGTTAGGGATGGTGTGTTTTGTGCTGACATCAATTTTACCCCCGGTACCGGCCCATCGCATAGGTCACGATATTGCCGCCCCACTCCGTGGCCGAGCGGATTTCTTCCCGCGTGGCCAGCCGCCCGCGCCGCTCCCCTTGCCATAACAACCCGTAGTTGTAGGTACTGAAGATGACTCCGTCGTTGACCAATACCTTGGGGTCCCCTTTCGTTTCAAATCCGGCCGGCGGGGCGGTAAACAGGTTGGGCTGGATCAACAACCGGTGACCGGCCGGGAGCGGCTCCGGCTTCATATCTTTAGAGCGTAGAAAATTCATAAAGCTCTGTTCGGCCTCCTCATCCAGGCTCTCGATGAGCAAGGTGCCGTTGCCCCGGTGAACATAGTTTCGCAAGCCATTCATGGCCCCGGCGGCCAATTCAAACGCTCCCTGGCCGACTAAATAAACCAGGGTGTTGGTGACGATGCTGGGGCCAATCGGCACATCATCCTCAACCGCCAGCCGGTATTGGCCGCTGTGATTGAGCGCCTGGGCCAGATAGCTGGCCCCCAAGCCATGCTTTTTCTCACCCACCTCCCCCAGATAGCTGACGGCCAGACTGACCGCTTTGGGGGCACCCACCTCGCGCCGGAAGCGGAGGTCGATCTCATCGGCAGCCGGTTGCAGGGGATTCTGGGCATCGAGCAGGACCGAGTCGCGGCTGCTCCGCACCAGCCGGGCCAACTCGACGGCGGGCGTATCAGGCAGGTCGGATTGGGCCGAAATGGAAAACTCGCCTTGAACGTAGCGCGGGGCACCCTCTTGCTGCTTGCCGTTGCCCCCCTTGGGGCGGCTCTCGCCATAGCTGAGGATGATGTGTAGCAGGCCATCCATATCGTGGCCGATGTCGTAGGCGACCGGCTGGGTCAGGACGATGGTTTGGCCCGCCGAATCGACGGCGATGCCTGGCAGAATGTAGAGGGCCGTGTCGGGCGGGTCGTTAGCGATGACCTCCAAACCCGTCAAAATCCCCGGCCCGTGGGTGAAGAGCGCGTGGAACCCGTGACACAGGCGATGATAGTTGTGGGCCTCTTCCCAAACTTCGGCGGTGATGGCCATGCCATCCTCCGGTTTAAGCCGTTTTAGGGGGTACTCTTGCAATAGTTTTTCTATATCCACCATAGTCTCACCTCACACAGGTTAATCATCCAGTTTGAACCAAATGGCCGCCTGGGCCGCGATTTCGTTCTGCTTACGCTGTTCCGATTGAGCCGTTTTATTTTTCGCCTCCGGCCTGTCTGCCGACGAAAGCGGCTCGATATTCAACGTGTAGACCGTATGGGCCGGTTTTTGCATCTCGATGATCGACTCGATGGTTCGCCGCCTAATAGCCTCCAGACGTTTCTGTTCTTTCTCGGTGGGGGCCTCGATGGGCGGCAGGCGCAGGTTGACGGTGAAGGTGTGGGGGCGATTGCCCTGGCCCAGAGCGATGCCCGGTCCCATACGGGCCGCTTTGCCCAAAATAAAATTCCTGGCCCGGCGTTCGACGATGTCAGCCTGCTGGCCGGTGTAGATTTCCAGATATTTGAGCAAGCCCCATTTCGTGCCCCGGCTGCGGTGGAGGGCAATCGCCCAGCGGATCAGTTGCCGTTGGCGGTTGACCGGCCATCGCTCGTCCAACTCCAAATCGAGCCAGGAGGCCAGCCAGGGTAGAAAATCAGCCGGGGTGATGCGGGGGTCGAAATAGTAATGAATCGTATCAATTTGTTGGTTGATCGGCTTCCAGAAGCTCTCGAAAAGCATCAGGAAGCGGCCCATCAACTCATCCCGCTCGTAAATGGCCGGTAAATGTTGCACATACCGGCCCGTGGGCCGAACGACGACGCTGACCGTTTCCTCAAGCGGCAGGTCGGTCTCGACGCCGCTGACTGTCGCCCGACTGGTCAGGGTCAGGGCCTCCTGGGTCGGCTCGATCTCCGCGCTGGCTCGATATTCAGAGCGGCTCCCGGCAGGCAGATCATCATTCAAAGCCCAGACGACGTACCGGTTTTGAGCCGAGTCAACCTCAAGGGTCGGCAACAGTTCGCTCTGCTCGCTCGCTGAGGCATACTCAGTCAACGACAAGCCTGGCGGAACCATCACCCGCACCGTTACGCCTCCGGCGACGGCTTCCCGCGCCTCGAGCCGGGTGTAAAAGGTGATCGTTTCGCCGGGGTAGCCGTTGTACCGATCTGCCACGTGGGCCACCCGCACCGGCCCGACATCCTCCTCGGCGTCCGGCAGGGCGGTCGAGGTGGCATCCCCCCACCAACTCTCCTCTTCTAACGATGACTCAATCGTTATCATCCTCATCTCCCAAATCGGCAATGGTAATGGTGTGGTGCAGCGAACAGAGCAGCGTATCGGCCGGAACACGGATCAATTTCTTGCGGATTTTTTCGAGGGGGGGCGGCTCCTCCACAGCCAGATCATCATCCGGGGCGACTTCGTGGCTGGGCGCGACCGGCCGGGTGTGGAGTTCGACATCCAAGACGTGCTTCACGCCGGGCGTCCGCTGAATGAGCGAGAAAATCTCAGCCACGTACAGATTGCGGCCAAAGGGCCAGCCCTCCCAATCCGTCGCCATCAACTCATCCTGGCTATCGGCCCACTCTGAAAGCAGCAAGGGGTTGATAAAATTATTCAACACGTCGTTGACCCTGGCGATGACCACCTCCGGCAGGCTGTAGTCGGCCGGCACAATTTCCGCTTCCACTTTGACGCCCAGATAACTCGGTTCCCGAATTTGAAGCGTGGTCGTCAACAAACGATAACTGTCTAAATGATCGGCCACCTGCTGCACCAACGCCTCATCCACGGCCAGCTTGGTCAAATTACCGCTGCGGAGAGAGTCGGCCACGGCCGGCACGATGAGAATTTCGACCATACCCGGCGGCAAGCGTCCGTTGCTGCCCTGCGGAATATTGCATTTGACCCGGGCGGCCCGGCGGCTGGCTCCTTTGGCTAGACTCTCATAATCCTCGGCGGTGACGGCCCGCAGTTGGGCCCGCATTTCACGGGCTGCCCGTAACTTGGCCTCATCCAGATGTTCCTGATTGCGGCCCCCCGCCGCCTGCTTCATATTAATCACCTGGTCGATGTAGGGCACGGCCGATTTAAGCACCTGAATCCGGCCCACCGGCACATTCCCGGCCACGCCGCCGCCATACCGGTATTGGCTAAAGCGGATGGCGCGTCCCGCTTCGGGGATGCGGCCATATTGATGCACCGTTCCGTCCCGTTGGCGAATGGCCGGACCAAAGTTGATCTCGCCGGTGGCCGTATCGAGGGTGAAGTGGCGGTCGTACCGGTCTGAGCCGGAAAAATCGGCCACCCGTCGCCACGGAACAAACAGGGTTTCACCGTGGCGATCTTCCTCAACCTGAACTGTCTCGCCGGAGCGCAAATCCAGAATAGGGGCGTGTCGCAAGTTGAACAGTTGGTTCGGCTCGCCATTGCTGACCCCCAACACTTCATTGCGAACGATAACGGCGTGGGTAGCCAGCGTGGTCGCCCCCAGCGCGTAAGCCTCAACGCTGCGAATCCGAGGCGACTCGCTATATTTACCCTGTTCGGCCCGCCGCTGCTCAAACCGGCAGCGGACCCAATACCCATCCCGGCCATTGACCTGATCGGCCCGCATCGCCAGCGGCAGGTACAACACCAGACGACCTTGCGGATTATTCAAGCCGCCGGTCGTATCCTTTTCACCGGACCGGGCGCTGGGCCGTATCTCCTGCCAATTCCCATCACCGATTGAACATTCCCAGACCAGGGGCGGATCTTCCCGCTTGATACCGACAGCCTGGGTACTTTCGCAGGTAAAAGCCAATTGCAAGATATGGCCGCTGATGCTCTCTCGCTCATCAAAACCCAGATAAAATGTATCGCCCAACGCCGGCTGGCTTTCATTGAAAGCATAGAAGGTTTCGACCCCCAGCCGGGGCAGATAGTTCTTGTGGAACTCCTTGTCACGTCGCAGTTGGGTCAGCTTCGGGGGGCGGATGACCAGCCGCTCATCGGTGGTGAAGGTCACTTCCGGCTCTTCCTCGGTTTGCTGCGTGGCCACTTCCAAACCTTGCGGCACAATGGCCACGGTGTCGCTATCGGGCGTAACCGGGAACGGCACAGACAACCGAAAGGTCAATTCAACGCGGGCGCTGCTGGCCGGTTGGAGCTGCGTGCCGAGTAGCTCCAAGAATTTGACATAGTTTCTATCCGGGACGCGATTGAGCCGGTAAACAATTTTCTCCGTCATCCAGGCAAACAATTCAATCAAGGTGATGCCGGGATCACTCAGGTTATAGTCGGTCCATTCCGGACAGTAACCGATGATACGCCGCCGGGCCTCATCGACCAAATCCTGCTGGAAGCGCAAATCATCCAGATTAGGTGCAGGTAGAGCCATCTACTATTCCTCCCTTAGTACAGGCTTGCGTAAGTTTTCCCGAGTTCAAAATCATCTGGCGTAGGGGCGAGGCAACTCGGAACATAGGTTGTTTTCCAAACGTATCGCCATACCGAGTTGCCTCGCCCCTGCAAAACCCGGAATCAATCTACTACCCCTCCTCCCCCATCAGGAAAAAGGGATAGACAATGCTTCTTTCATCGTGGCTATCTTTAATCAGATACTTGATCTCGGCCAACAGGGTCGCCCCGCTGTCGGGGTCGGTGGTCACTTCGACCTCTTGCACCTTGACACGCGGTTCCCACCGTTCCAGAGCTTGCTCGATGTAGAGGATTAAAAGCCCCTGGGTGGCCGCGTCATTGGGAGCGAAAATCAGTTCGTGGATGCGACAGCCAAACTCCGGGCGCATAACCCGCTCGCCGGGCGAGGTCTCCAAAATAATGCGGATCGACTGCTCGATGTCCCGCTCCCCGGCAGCCAGGGCGATTTCACCCCGGGGTGTTACCTGGAGGGGGAAAGCTAACCCCTGACCCAGAAATTCTCTATTTCGCAGGTTATCGTTCATAGATCACCTCTTTCAATCACGTCACCGTCAGGATCGTCTCGGCGAAACCGGGGACGCCCCGGCGACTGACAGCGGTCATAAACAGGTGGTGCATACCAGGACCCAACGCGGCCATAAAGACCGCTGTGAGCGTCACACTCACCGTTGGGGTCGGCATCCCGCCGGGCGGGGCGACGATCAATCCGGGCGGCAGGCCATTGGTGGCGTCAATGCTCAATTTTTTCATCCCGTCGATGAGCATCAGGTTCCACTGCAACGGAAAGGGGGTGGCCAAGGTAAATGTGACATTTAAGACCGCCGGCATCATCGTCGTCGAATTGAAAGCCAAAACCGGCGGCACGGCCAGGACGGTCGGCTTTGATTCATCAGCCATATCCGGCGAAGGCGGGGCGGCTTCCTGAGTCGAGGTCGGTTGTCCCCCGCCAATGCCCCCGGTGGCTGGCGGCGGGGGAGGCTGGGGTAAGGGGGCCGGGGTGGTGTTATCAAACGTTTGATGAAATTCGGTCATAATCAACGGCAGGCCGGTAAACGTTTGGTTGAAATCGGTCACCAGAATCACCTTGCGTCCGTTGATCGTGGTGGCGTTGAGGCCCATTGATCTCAACGTGTAGCCGACGCAGGGACACAATACGAAAGGGCAAGCCAGCGTACCGGTATCCCCCTCAACGAGGACGTACCCTCCATTGACTTTCCACAACGGCGCGGTCGGAATTGTCGTCCCTTTGCCACCGTGGGGACACATAATAATCGCATTCGTCGTCAACACTTGAGGCATAGCAATTCCCTCACGTCACCTCTACCTGTCCGTTACTCATCGTTACCATTCGTCCCCCCCCGGATAACTGAATTTTATTACCCTGACCATCGATGACAACTTTTTGGCTGCCACTCTGCAAGGTAACGCCTTGACTACCCTCTACAGTCACACTATTATGCTCACTGCTGATAACGACGCTATTGCTGCCGCTCTGATCGACAATTGCTATCTGTTCCTTGCCATCTTCGTCATCCAAGAGAATAATGTGGCCTTTGCGAGTCTTGATAATCCGCTGGTTGACTTTGCCGCCGCTGATGGCCTGACTGTTGGGGGCCGGGGGTTTATCTTTACTGTTCCATAACCCCCCTAACACATACGGATAGCGGGTATTGCCATGCTCAAAGGAGACCAAGACTTCGTCATCGATCTCCGGCAAGTAGGATAAGCCTCGCTCTTGGCCGGCACCGGGCGAAGCAATTCTGATCCAATCGCTCTCGATGTCAGTCCCCAACCAGGGGAACTTAACCTTCACCCGCCCTAAATCGTCAGGGTCGCTGTTGTTGGTAACGATGCCAACGGCCACGCCCTGTGTTTTGTCGCTGTCACTCTGGCCCGGGCCATTACTGCTGGCCCCATTGCTCGGAGCCAACAACTGGGACAAGGTGTTAGGCTGACGACCACTAATGGTGAAATGAGTCTCGTAGCCATCTCTGTTAACGATATGGGTGGCCGACGTGATAAAATATTTACCGCTGAATCGCTTCCCAATATTAGCTACGGTGATCGTGTATCCAGCTTTTACCTTAGGATGACCAAAACAGACACCATCGGCCCGCATAAACTCACTGCTGATGTCATCGGCAACCCCTTGCGCCAGAGCTTTGGCTTCATCAGGTGTCATAACCGGTTGGTTGACCAAGACCATTTCGGCTGCACCAAATACACCGGCCACAGAGCCACCGGTCTTCCCGACACCACCCTGATTTAAGGATGAATTAGGTGACGCTTCTCCCTTGATCTCCTTTTTTTGCTTGGCGTCCCATCCCAAGACCGTCACCTTATCGACTTGATGTGTCGTGGATAGATAGGGTCGGAAATCCCGCAGAATTTCCCCTAAAACCAATTCCGGCCCATCACCCAACGTGGCCTCGCCTTTCTTGAAATACAATTCGTCACTGGTGGCAAATACTTTATAACCCAGTCGGGCGGCTCGTGATTGCAGGAATTCGAAATTGGTCTGGTTGTTTTGGACCACGTAATCGTGGCGGCCCGGTGTGGGATCAACGGTGGGCGATAAGCCCACCTCACCGGCGATTTTTTTGACAATATCGGTGTCACTCTGGTTGAGAAACGTTTTGGATATTTTGCCGCGATGCAGGCGATGGGCTTTGCTGTAGCCCCGCACCAGAAACGTCGTCTCCCCTTGACCGGAGAAGTTCGGTTCCAGGGCCGTAATTTCACCCTTCATCAACGAGCCTGACTCGCCTCCCAAATCTTCACCGGCCTGGGCCGAAATTTCAACCGGTTTCCCCAGATCGAAAAATTTCGTATTGTCCACCCACTTCAATTCGGGGTCCCGAATCAGGATGGTGAACATTTCAGGCAGGTAAAGACTGGTATCCACCACAACTTCCAATAAGCTATCCTGAATTTCTTCCGGAAGGTCCTCTCCGCCGATTTTGATAATAAATTGGGATAAAAAACTCTGCGATCCGGCCATATTATCAACTCCTCATTAGACCTAAGGCAGACCTACGGTAAGGGGACCAACTTCAACACCTGACCCGGCCGCAAATCATCGGGATTGTCCAAATTGTTCGTTTCGGCGATGTAGCGCCATTGAGCCGCATCGTCATACTCTTGATAAGCAATCCAATCGAGCCGCTGGCCCTCCTCGACGATCCAGATTTTCCGGGCCTCGCTGCGAGAGGTGGGATTTTGGCCTTTTGGTTTATTGGTCACCTGTTTCAGCGTCAGCGTCACATCGACCCGGAGCGGCGTGCCATCCCGCTTGAAGAGGGTGAATTTTTGCTTGATTTCCTTGATGACCGCATCAAAGGAGATAAATTTACCCCATTGAAAACGGCAGGTCGGTGGCTCACTTTTTTTGGTGCTGGTATTCTTCTTCTCGTCATCCACCTTCAACATATTGAATAGATCATCATACTCTTTGCGGACATCTTTGCCGGTCGCCGTCGTATCGAAGAGCAAAGGCACGGTGAATTCCTCCCCTTCGCCGCCGGAAAAGGCCAAACTCGATACATCATTGCCCATCGACGGCTTTTCGCTCCAGCCGACCGCTTTGTTGATTTCAAACTCATTGGGGTTGAAGTGACATTCGGTTACTTTATTATTGCTCAAATTCGTAAATTTCGCCTTTTCCGGCTTTTCCGGGTTGGCCATTCTCTACTCCTTTA
>CAZWZZ010000112.1:0-1530 GCA_964638395.1 uncultured Caldilineaceae bacterium | reverse complement strand
TCCGGCTCCCGCTGCACCGTATCGCTGCCGGGTGAGGTCGTCCTGCCCGATGACGATACCGGGCCTGTGCCTGTCTCCGCCACCTGCCGCTGCACGGTCGAGAATGGCGACGCAGGTGACGTGACCGGCTTGGCCGCTGTTGGGGCCTCTACAATTTCAATGCGGGCCGGTCTGGCCAGAGGCAATTCAGCCCGTTGGCTGACGGCAAGTGTGGATGACCCTGATGAGGACGGGGTTGACGATGGTCGTAAGGGCTGAAAGGACGGCGCATTATCGGCAGCCACATCGGCGGCTGCTTTAGTCTCTCGTGCCTGGGGCAAGACCCCACCCCGCTTCACCCGCTTGGGTTGGACAATGGTTTGGCGCGTCGCTGCCGGTAATTTGGCCAACGGTAGCCGTGATCCCGCTTCGGCTTTCGTTAAAATATCTTGATTAAGATCGACCTGGTCATCTCCTGCCCCAGACAATGCCCTCTCTTCATCAACATCCGGCTCACCGCCCGGCGCTGGCGTTGTGGGCAACCTTTCCGCCGGGGTGTCATCCCCCTGGCGTTGAACCGATGTGGTTGGCCGGTCTTGTTTAGCTACGCCTTGCTCTGCATCCCCAGCCGGCTGACTGTCGGCCCGGGCTGTGGGCGGTTGATGCGGAGGAGTTTGCTGTCGTAACGGTAGGTCGCTTTCCGCCTGGCGCTGGACTGTCGCCGGAACCTCACGCCTCTCGGCGACAGCTTCTCCCGGCGTCGTGGCGGCTGCCGGTTCATCCCTATTCTCAGATGTCTCCGCTGTTGAGGTACCGGTTGCCGTTTCCTCCAACCCGGCGGCGGCCTCTATGTCAGGGGTCTCAAACTCATCGAGATGGCGTTGCACCGGGGTCTCCGCCGCTGCTGTCGCTCCAAATTCCGGCGCTTCCTCTACAGTCGCCGCCTCTTGCTGTCGCTGCACCGGCGGAGTGGACCGATCTTGCTTAGCTACGCCTTTTTCGGCATCCCCAGCCGGCTGACTGTCGGTTGGCGGAGCTTTGGGCGGTTGGTT
This sequence comes from uncultured Caldilineaceae bacterium, assembly GCA_964638395.1. Lineage (GTDB taxonomy): Bacteria > Chloroflexota > Anaerolineae > 4572-78 > J111 > CAZWZZ01. The sequence continues at coordinate 499 of CAZWZZ010000112.1, read as the reverse complement.
TGGAAGAGCTTGCTTTCGCAACGGCAAATTATCCGCCGCCTGACGCTGCACTGTCTCCGACAGATTGTCCGCCTCATCGGCAGCTTCTACCGGCGTGGTGGCGGGTGACTCTACGGCAACGTCATCGCCTATTCCCGATGTCTCCCCCGCTGAGGCATCGGTCACTGCTTCCTCAATCCCGGCGGCTGCCTCCAATTCAGGAGACTCAAGCTCATCAAGAGGGCGTTCCACCGGGGGGACAGGATCGACCACCGGCGTATCATCCGCCGCCGCAGCTTCAACATCCGGCTCACTGCTTGCTGCCGAGGCCGGTTTGGCGACAGTCGTCTCCTCTCGTTGGCGCTGAACCGGCGCGGCAGGCTGCTCCGGTTTGGCTATTTCTTTCTCGGCAGCTACAGGCGGCTGACTGGCGGGGGGTGTCTGGGGCGGTTGGTTGGGAACCCCTCGCTTCCGCAGGGGCAAATCATCCGCTGTTTGACGCTGAACTGCCTCTGGCAAT
>CAZWZZ010000111.1:9697-11604 GCA_964638395.1 uncultured Caldilineaceae bacterium | reverse complement strand
CACCGGAATTATTCCCGATGCGAAATTAATTATACTCTAACTGTACCCCAGAAGTAATGTAAGTGCAAGATTAATTGTTTAGAATGTAAAGGCGGGGGGTAAGGAGAGCGTAAGAGGAATGTAACGATTAGGTAAGGATTTATGGGCTGCGATCCGGTAAACGGATGACTAACAGATCAACGGATGAAGTAGTGAACTACAGCTATTATCAGTAGACCGTAGCACCCTTCGATACGACCTCGTTCCTCGGTCTACTCAGGATGCTACGGTCTACTGAACGATCCGTTAATCCGCTATCTATCCGTTGACCGACCTCTCCGCCGTGGTCAACGCGCCCAACACTTCCATCACCCGGGCCACATCGGGCCGGTCGGTCGGGTCGCGGCTGGGGTGGGCCAGGCGAATGATGCCCTGTTGATCAACGACGAAATCGCCGCCCAGTTGGTGGGGATCGCCCCGGTAGCCGTGCAGCTCCCGCTTCTCGAAGAGGATGGCCCGCAGATAGTAGAGGATGTTCTTGGGACTCCAGGAGCGGAGGGCCGACTCCTCCAGACCGTAGGCTCGATAAGCGTCTCGCTCCGGGTCGAGCAGCAGGGGAAACGGAGCCTGTGTCTCATTAAGCCAGGCCCGCGCCCAATAGTCAGTGCCGAAGGAAATGGCCACCACCTTGATGCCCAACGATTCGATCTCTTGATACCGGGACGCCACCTGCGTCGCATGCTCGCGGCAGGGCAGTCAGGCCAGGTGGCGCAGAAAAATCAGCCAGGCCGGCTGACCGGCCCAGGTCTGGGCTAAGTTGACTCCGTCCCCGTCAAGGGGATGGAGCGTCGTGGTAGGGGCCGGGCGGCCCGTTTTGATGGTCGGCATAGAATCTCCTTAAAATCCGGGCAACCTACAACAAATGAGGAAAGAAACGAATTTTTGTCGCTCAATCAGCCATTCGTTTCATTCTAAATTCGTTGTAGTTTGGCCTTCTCCCACATCCGGCGCACAGCCACTCCCCACAGCAACCACCCCCCATAGAGCCGGGGATAGGCCAGGAACATCCAGGCCCCGGGCCGAAAGGATAGAGCCTCGTAGGGAATGGGGGCGATGAGCAGCAACAAAGCCAGCCCCAACAAAAGCCCATCGGTCGAGAAAAAAGCGGTCGCCAGGGGCAGATCGGCCAGGGAGTCGACCAGCCAAAAAATGGGGATGAGCAGGATGACAAAATGGTGAGCCTCGGCGACGGGCAGCAAAATCACGCTGAGGGGCAGCAGCGCGGCGAACAGATCGCCGGTCTCGGCCCGGCGGCCCCACCACAGGGTCAGGCCCAGCGCGGCCAGGGTGACGATGGTCGAGAGGAGCAGCGCCCCGGTCGGCCAATGAAAGAGCGGGTAGGGGTTCCAGGTCGGATCGTAGACGAAGAGATGGGTGAAGAACCCGGCGCTCGTCTGGTAGGCGGTGATGGCCTTGACCGGGCCACCGGTGACGCTCCCGGCAGCCCGGAGATAGACCAGCCAGGTGTCGAGACCGATCCAGGGCAGGGTGGCCAGAGCCACGACAGCCGCCGTGCCAACACCCCAAATCAACGCTCGCCAGCGCCGCTGGAGCAGCAGCAGCCACCACAGCGACAGGCCGGTCGTCTTCAAGATCAGGGCCAAGCCCAACGCCGCTCCGGCTATCGCTTCTCGCTGTTTGACCAGGCCCCACAGCACTACGATGAACAGGCCAAAGAAGAAAATAATGGCCTGGTCTTCGTGGAAATTGGCGGCCAGGGGCGGAAAGAGGAAAGCGAAAGCCACCAGACTCAGCCACAACGCCGGGCGAGGCTGCGCCGGGTGGCGCAACGATAAAACCCGCACCAACAGAGCCAATGCCGCCACCAATACGCACAGGTTCGCCCCCAGCCAGCCCCAATGGGCGGC
>CAZWZZ010000111.1:0-9597 GCA_964638395.1 uncultured Caldilineaceae bacterium | reverse complement strand
GTGGCCGGCCAGACGATGCGGGTCAGCAGAAAAGCAAAGGCCAGCAGACAGAGCAACCCGGCGGCGACACTCTTCGATTGTAACCGATATAACCGGTGTAGCCGGTGTAACCGGTGGTCAATCCACCTAGCCGGACGGCGCATCATCGACCACGACCAGCGAATCCTCGCTGCCGTAGTCATTGGCTGCGTAGCCGTCAGCCTCCCAATCATTCTCCCAGCGTTCGCCATCGACCCAGTAGCGGAAGCGATAGGTTTGGCCGGGGTCGAGTTGTATGGTCGCCGTAAAGCCACCCCCTTTCAACGCCCGCATTTTGTGTTTCTCTTTATCCCAATCGTTGAAGTCGCCACAGACATAGGCACTTGTGGCCTCGATGTCCGGGTTCATGCGAAAGGTGACGTACCAGGTCTCAGCTTTGTCAGAATATTTCTTTTTTAACATCCTCATCTCCCTAAACTAAGAATATTAAGAGTTGAACACCCCTATTGTAATACAAAAATGGAAATTCGTTAAAAATGCAAGCCTGTCTCTTGAACGGTCGATTTTTTGAGCCGCCGCACCAGGCGCAGGGGCATCAATTTGTCGAGGCCATCCACCTGCACCAATGCCGTTTTGGTACGGGTGGCCTCGAAAATGGGACGGAGCCGAGGGTCGCCGACCAACGGCTGCCCGGCCCGCATGACCAACGCCAGGTCGCGCCGGATGTGGCGGCTGATTTCGGCGAACAGGTCGCGCCCGGTCGGCGGCGGCAACAGCACCAAATCGGCCGGCCCGCCGACGGTCAGCCATCCGCAGTTCCGGTTCAAGCGGAGCAGCCGGGCGGCATCGACCGTCACCAGGCGAAACAACTGTTGGGGCGACAGTTGCCCCGTCTCGGCGGCGACGCGCAGCTCGCCCAGCAGATCGAATTCACCGCTCAACCGGGAATCGCTGCCCAGCGCCAGCTTGCCCGCCTCGGCCAATGCCTGAACAGAGGCCGTCTGCCCAAATAGAAACTCATTCGAGGCGGGACACCAGATCAACCCGCCCCCCTGCTCGATCAGCCGTTGCCGTTGTGGGGCGGTCAGGCCAACGCCGTGGACTAAAATCGTGTTTGGCTGGAGCAGGTCAAGCTCAACCAACTGCTCGAACTCGGCGGCGGCCTCGGCATCGACCCCTTCGGCCAGGTGGATGATCCAGGGCCAGGCCGGGTTGGTCTGGTGATAACTGCCGGCCGTCTCCTCGCCCCGAAAGAGGGAGTGGCAAAAGCCGTACTCTTTGACGACCCGAACGGGATAGAAACGGCGACGGAGCGGCTTGTGTAGGGGGTTGTGGTGACAGACGGTGGTCACGCCGCTCAACAGATTTTTGATGGCCCCGATCAGCAGCCGGTCGGCCAGCGGTTGCTGGCGCGGTTCGGTCAGGGCCGGGTCGCTGTCGAAGCGGGCTTCGATTTCTTCGATCCATTGCCGGGAGTGGCTGTACCGTTCCCGATATTTGAGGCGCTGGAAGGTGTTCAGTTCCAGATGATCGTGAGCGTTGATCAGGCCGGGAATCAGCAGCCCCCCCTGACCGTCGATGATGCAATCATTTTTGCCCGGCGGCTCGTCAATGGCCACCACCCGCTTACGCTTCACCCGCAGCGAGCGTCCGGCGGGACCGCCGGCATTGAGGATGGTGACATTTTTGAAGTAGAGGGGGCGGGGCGTAAAACGTAAAACGCGGAACGTAAAGCGGGAGACCACCTAACGCTCCGGCTTGCAGGCCCGGATGGCCAACACGACCGGGGTTTGCTGAAACCCGGCGGGGGCGTGGTCACCGGCAGCAGGTTCCAGAACGGCGTCGATGGTCAACCCGGCGGCGGCGCAGCCCCGGACGTGGTCGCGGTAGAGGTGGACATAATGCTCCACCTCGAAAATCGTGCCGTTGACGGCGAAGGAGCGCCGCCACCCGGCCAGGGCGGCGAAGGGGTGAAAGTCGGAGTAGAGCAGCCAGCCGCCGGGGCGCAGAATACGGGCGGCTTCGGCCAAAATATTAGCCAGATTTTTCTCGTGGCCGACGCCCAAGCCACAGACGATAATATCGAAGATGGCCTCGGTGAAAGGCAGGGGCAGGAAGGGGCTGCGAATTAACCGGTCCGTTGTCCGTTGTCCGTTGTCCGTTGTCGGCTGGTGGCTGTCGGCTGTGGCCTGTCCGAGCATCTCGGCGGAGTAATCGAGGCCGGTGACGCTGGCCGCCCCCCGCGCCTGCAACAGCCGCAGATAGCGCCCGCTGCCACAGGCCAGATCGAGGCAAGTTTTGCCACCGACCTCCGGCAGCAGTTCAAGCATCGCTGCCTGCTCGATTTCCATCAGCGGGTTGTGAGCCTCGGCGGGGTAGTGCGCGGCCCACTGGGCGTAGCCGGTCAGGACATCGACCGGGACAGTCGTCGCTCGGTCAGCGCGAAGCGAGGTCAAACGCTGTTTGATTTTCTTCAATGTTTGCACGTTAGCAGCCTGCCTGCCCTCAAAAAAATAACCTGCCGCAGTTTAATCCGGCGGCAGGTTATTGGCAACTCTCGAATCTTCCGATTATTTTTATGCTGTATTTAGAACGGCTGAGGAACGTTGCCCAGGTTTGACAATCGGGCCAAAGCGGGCCATAGTAGAGGCTGAACCGGACCGGAGCATCAACCGCAAAGCGGCAAAGGATCAACAAGAAAATCGGTTCACGCCCTTTGCCTTCTTGCGATTGTGATCCTTGTGGGGAGAGCAAACAGTTGTGCCAACCATAGGCATCGATTATACGGCTGCTATTCGCCAGGCGGCGGGCATTGGGCGGTATACGCGGGAGATGGTCAGGGCGCTGGCCGATCTGTCGGCACCGCCCGCTTACCGGCTGTTCGTGGCCGATGCGGGGCGCGATTTTGCCCGGCCTGTGCCCGGTCCGACCTGCGCCTGGCGAACGACGCGGCTGACGGAGCGTTGGCTGGCCCGGCTCTGGTATCGCTTACGGCTGCCATTGCCCATCGAACGATGGACCGGCCCCCTCGATCTGTTCCACGCCCCCGACTTTTTCCTGCCGCCGACGCGGGCCGGAACCCCAACGCTCGTTACCGTTCACGACCTGTCCTACGTCCGTCTGCCGGAGACGACGATGCCCGGTATGGAGCGCCATTTGAACACCTGGGTGCCGGCCTCGGTCGAGCGAGCCAGCCACGTCATCGCTGTCTCGGAAGCGACGCGGCAAGATTTGATCGAGCTATACGGCACGCCGCCGCAGAAAATCAGCGTGCTGCACCACGGTGTGACCGCCGAGTTTCGGCCCATCGCCGATGACGCCTGTCTGGCCTCGGTGCGCCAAAAGTATGGTCTGGGTGACGAACCGTTCATTCTCAGCGTCGGCACGATCCAACTGCGTAAAAATTACCGGCGACTGGTGCAAGCCTTCGCCCGCCTCGACCGGGCGCTGCATCTGGTCATCGTCGGCAGCAAAGGCTGGTATTGCGAAGAAGTGTTCGAGGCGGTCAGTCGCCAGCAGATGACCGGACGGGTTCACTTCCTCGGCTTCGTCGAGGATGGCGATTTACCGCTGCTCTACAACGCCGCCGATCTGTTCGTGTACCCCTCTTTATATGAAGGCTTCGGCCTGCCTGTGCTGGAAGCGATGGCCTGCGGCACGCCCGTCGTCGCCGCCGACGCCTCGGCGCTGCCGGAAGTTGTTGGCCAGGCCGGGCTGCTGGTCGATCCTTACGATGTCGAGGCGCTGGCCGGGGCGATGGCTCAGGGATGGGCCGACCCGGCCCTACGGCAGCAGCTTCGTCAGGCCGGGTTAGAGCGGGCCAGGTTGTTTACCTGGGAAAAGATGGCGACTGATTTATTCGACCTGTATCAAACTGTGATGAAGGAGGCTTGACGGAAGCAGATAGTCTGCTACGCTTATGCACGTTTGCCTCGACGTTTCACCGACCGCTCAACAACACGCCGGGCTGGGCCGTTACGCCGGCGAGATTGCCCGCGCCCTGAGCGACTACAAACCGGATGTTGACCTGACTCTGTTTTACAACCGTCAGGGGGAGGCCCGGCTGCCCGACTACCTCAGCCATCTACGGCAGCAAACGGTCAACCTCGGCAACAAACCGTGGCGGATGGGGGTCCTGCTCTCCCGGTTGACCCGCTGGCCGATGGACAAAACCTTCGGCGCGGTCGATATTTTCCACGCGACGAACCATCTGTTGGCCCACTTTGGGCAGGCCAAAACCATCTTCACCCTGCACGACCTCATTTTTTTGCACTATCCCGCCTACCATTTGCCTTACAATCGTTGGTACCTGACGTTTGCGATGCCCCGCTATCTCCGGGCCGCCGATGTCATCATCACCCCCTCCATCTGCTCCAAGCAAGACGCTATCAAATTTTACGGCCTGCCGGAGGAGAAAATCAAGGTCATCTACGAAGCCGCCGCTCCGATTTTCCGTCCGGCGACTGACCCGACCCATCTGGAGTGCATCCGCCAAAAATATGGGTTGCCCCAAAAGTTCATTCTCCACGTGGGCACTATCGAACCGCGCAAGAATTTGACCCGCTTATTGGCGGCCTTCAAGCCGCTTTTGGCCGAATGGCCCGCTTTGAAATTGGTGTTGATCGGCAAAAAGGGCTGGCTCTACGCCGATTTCTTCCAAAAATTGCGAAATCTGGGTTTGGAGGAGGCGGTCATTTTTCCCGGCTACATCGCCGAGGCCGACCTGCCGGCCTGTTATCAACTGGCCGAGGTGTTTGTCTATCCCTCGCTGTATGAAGGCTTTGGCTTGCCCCCGTTGGAGGCGATGGCCTGCGGCACGCCGGTCGTCAGCAGCGATAGCTCCAGCCTGCCGGAAGTCGTCGGCGACGCAGGGCTGCTGGTCAACCCGACCGACCCGGCGGCCCTGACCGGGGCGCTGCAACGGGCGCTGGCCGATGAGGCATTACGCGCCGATTTGAGCCGTCGAGCGTTGGCTCAGGCCCGAAAATTTTCGTGGCACCGGGCCGTGGATGAATTGGTAGGGGTGTACCGGTCGTTGCTCCCATGAGCCGATCAAAAATTTGTTTCAAACAGCCAAGGCAGTTCCAAGATTTAAATGATCCCAAAGTTGGATGATGAGTCAGTTGTCATTTGTCCTTTGTCCTTTGTAACTGACCACTGACCACTGACAACTGACCCCAAGCTCCGATTTTTGGGATCATTATTTTTCTGGAACTCCCTAAAGCCGTTTGACTCCACCTTCTCGCCACTATGAGCGAAGTTCGAAAATTTCTTGAAACAAATAGCCAAAAGAAAGGACCTTATGGAACTCTACATCATTCGTCACGCCCAATCGGTAAACAATGCCCTGACCGACCAACGGGATCGGGTCAAGGATCCGGCTCTGACTGAGTTGGGGGAAAAGCAGGCCGAAATCGTGGCCAAGCATCTAATCGACGGCATCAATCCTGAGTATGTCAAGGGCAGTTCGCCGGAGGCCACCGGTAGCCAAAACCGCCGGGGCTACGGCCTGACTCGCCTCTATTGCAGCGCGATGTACCGCGCCCTTCAAACCGCCCAACCCATCGGCGAGGCCCTGGGATTGAGGCCGGAAGTGTGGGTCGATATTCACGAACATGGCGGCATCTTTCTGGATCACGGCGAGCCTGAGGGGCCTGTCGGCTACCCCGGCAAGAGCCGTTCCGAGATTCTGGCCGAGTTTCCCAATTACCAATTGCCTGACACGGTGACCGAAGAGGGCTGGTGGTGGGGCGGTTATGAAGAGTGGCCGATGTGTCACGGGCGGGCGATCAAGGTCGCTCGCCAGCTCCACCGCTGGGCGGAGGGTGAAGAGCGGATTGGCATGGTTTCCCACGGCGGCTTCATCGACGCTTTGTTGAAGGCGCTTTTCAACCATCTACCCGACCCTCGACTATTTTTCTACCATTACAATACCGCCATCACCCGCATCGACTTCCGCCACGACGGTCGTTTAGGCATCCGCTGTCTCAACCGCATCGACCATTTGCCGGCGGAGTTGATTTCGTAATCTGTGGTCTGTATCCTTCCGACGTTTTTTTAACCACCGCCTATATTTTATACCGTATGAACTGCTCAACTGTTGAGGAGACTCAGTAGATCCAATTTTCGAGGAGGCAGCATCCTCAGATGCGGCTCCGTTCGGCATCTGAGGATGCCTCACCCCCCAAATTTGGATGTACTGAGACTGGTGGGGAAGCTCAACACCACGGGATCACGGCCTACTACGGCGCGGGCGGTGGGGCCTTCACGGTGACTGCCGTGCTGACCGACCCTTTAGCGGGGCTGGGGGTGGTCACCTTCCCGACCACGGTCGAAGCGGGCCAGGTCTACGCCCTAAACGGAGCCAATACCGCCGTCCAACCCCATCGCTACGACTTCTTGGAGACGGCCAACTTTTCCGATACAGCCACCATTTCGGCCACCGACCGCGCCCTGAACGAGGCCGTGCAGCCCTTCACCGTCATTCACGACACCCTGCCGCCCGCCCTGACCGTCACCGTGCCACCCACCGTGCCGGTGCGTTTCAGTGTGACTTGGAGCGACCTGGACAACGCCGCCGGGCTGCGGAATTATCAGGTGCGCTACAAAATGGGAGAGATGGGGGCCTGGCAGGATTGGCTGACGGATACGGTGGAGACGAGCACCGCCTTCATCGGCACGCCGGACGCGCAGTATTACTTCGAGGTGACGGCCACGGACAATGTGAACAACAGCACGGTCGAGCAGGTCGGGCCGATCACCGTCAAGAGCGTGACGAAGTATTACACTCACGGCGGCACACGGGTTGCGATGCGCCGGGGGGACTACAACGAATTGAGGAATGGAACGGATTGGGGGGAGGGAGTGGCTCTTTTGAGGAAATAAGAGGCTTTTGGATAAATGTTGAGGATTACGCCGTTTGATCGGCCTCGAGGGCGAAATCTTTGGGCTGGAAGGCGGCGTCGTTCTTGATCTGTACGACGCCCTCGCCGGTGAAGCTCAACACGAACAAACCCTGCCGAGCGGCATACCGGTCCGCGCCGTCAGCGATGTCCAACCCGGCCACCGCCCCATAGACCCGATAGCTTTTGTAGCGGGGGAAAAAGTCGAAAAACTCTCCCAAATCGACCAGAAACTCCTGGACATCGGTCGCCGTCAAGACACTTTTGACCTCCACCACCAGGACAATATCACTGTTTTCCAGCAGCAGGTCTACTTCCATCGAGCGGCCATTCAGTTGGCTGGAGGCTCTGGCAAAGGTTTGATGGAGGGGCAAGCCCCACGACTGAAACAGCTTGAGGGCGCTGGGTTTGACCAGGGCTTCAATCAGTTTGCCCCATTGATTGCCAAACAAGCCTTCCAGCCGTCTGAGTTTCTGGTCGGTTTCTTTCAGTTGGGTATTGGTCTCTTGCAATTGGGTCGTCGTCTCTTTGATCTGCTCATCAGTTTCCTTGAAACGTCGATCCAGTTCCGTTTGCGTTTCTTTGAACTTGGCATCCGTCTCTTTGAACTTGGCATCCGTCTCTTTGAACAGTTGCCACACTTCGGCAGCCGCTTCTTGCCAGGGTTGTTGTTCCGCCATTGAATAGCCTCCATTCGTTGCTCTCGTGTCTGATATTATAGTTGATGCCAGCGAAACGACAACTTTCAACGGACAATACAACACTTTCTCTTACAGCTAGGACAGGCCGTTTCACCGTCACCGCCGCCTCGGCAACACCACCTTCCGATACCTCGCTACCGGCTCGGCGTACCGGTTCCGGTCATACACCGCCGTAATCATCCGCGTCGAGGTCCAGCCACCGACGGCCTGAACGTGTTGGAGGGGAGCGCTGCCATCCAGGACAGATGTTCATCTGATTTATCTATAAGTAGCCGGCTGCGGCGTCAACAACTCGGCCAACAGTTCGGCGTCGATGTTGCCCCCGGAGATGAGAACCCCGACTTTGCTACCGGGCGGGCCGACCAGACCTTGCAGCACCGCCGCCGGAGCCACGGCCCCGGTCGGCTCCGCCAGGATTTTCATCCGCATTAGCAATAATTTGACGGTGTCGATGACCTGTTCATCGCTGACCAGCAGAATGTCTTCGACCAACGCCCGGATGACCGGCCAGGTCAGTGCGCCGGGTTGTTGGGTCCGCATGCCGTCGGCGATGGTCGGCGGCGGCGGGATTTTGACCCGCTCCCCGGTCCGGAAGGATTGCCACCAATCGTTGGAGCTTTCGGTTTCGACGCCGAAGAGACGGATGTCGGGCTTGATGGCTTTGGCGGCGGTGGCACAGCCGCTCAACAGGCCGCCACCGCCCACCGGCGTGACCAGCACCGCCAGGTCGGGCACGGCTTCGAGCAACTCCAGAGCGGCCGTACCCTGACCGGCCATCACGTGGGGATGGTCGTAAGGGTGGATGAAGGTTAGCCTCCGCTCTTCCTTCAGGCGAGTGGCAACTTCCAGACGCTCTTCAACCTGGCGATCATAAAGCACGATTTCGGCCCCATACCCCCGCGTGGCCGCCACCTTGGCCGTGGGTGCATCGGTGGGCATGACGATGGTCGCGGCAATGCCCAACAGCCTGGCCGCCAGAGCGATGCCCTGCGCGTGGTTGCCGGAGGAGTGAGTGACGACGCCCCGCGCTTTCTCCGCCTCGCTCAGGCGGGCGAGAGCGTTGTAGGCCCCCCGAAATTTGAAAGCCCCAATCCGCTGAAAATTTTCACATTTGAAGTAGACATCGTAGCCCGACATCTCGTTGATTGTACGGGAGGTCAAGAGCGGGGTGTGGTTGGCCACGCCCCGAATGGTCTGGGCCGCAGCCCGAACATCCTCGAATGAAATAGCCAGAGTCACGGACTGTCTCCTCCCTTGCCGTTGAGTGAATAGGTGGAGTTGGGGTAGACGTGAGCGGGTGTAACCGGCTGGCCGAGGGGCAGGATCGCGATTTCCAGATTGGCGGCGATGGGCACTTTGTAAAAGAGCATCTGCCGCCCATACGCCTCAAATTCATGGGCCACCTCCAGGCCGTTTAGTTGCCCAATCATCCAACGCATAGGTCGGTTCCGCTTTTCGATCATCAGGTTGGCCGAGGTCAGGCCGATCAACTCGGCCCAGCCAAACATACGGCGCACCAGCTCCGGCCCCAAGCCGTGACGGACATATTTTCGCTTGACGCCCAGAAAGATAACGTCCCCTTCCCCTTCGGGGCTGCGGGTCTGGTCAGCATAACTCCAGCCCTTGACCACGGAGGAGATGATACTGGGGTTACGCAACACCGACCAGGCCACCGGCCCGGCTACACGCCACAGGCGGCGGGTCTTGAATTCGCCAAAAAATTTTTCGCTGGAAACGGCCATCGCCGTCTGGGCCACCAATCGGTCGCCATCAAACGCGCCGATGCCTTCGCCCCACTCGGAAAAACAAACGGCCCGGTATAGCTCGACCAGAAAGTGATGCCCCAGTTGGGTCAAGATAGTTCCCGGCTGGCCTTCGACGTGAATCTCTGCGGCGGCGGGCGCATCCTCAGGCCGCAAATAACGATACTCGATCATGCCCTCCTACTCCAACAACTGTCCTAAGAGACTGTTTTAAAAGAGTTCCAGGGTCCACAGATAGACACAGATTGTCAC
>CAZWZZ010000110.1:9392-11615 GCA_964638395.1 uncultured Caldilineaceae bacterium | reverse complement strand
CGACCACGCCGGTTACGGTGTGGTCGTTGAGCATCGGTAGCCTGATTTCCGGGGGTGTCTGGGGCCTGGTCAGTTGGGCCATTGCTACGGCGGCGGTCGAGGTGGAGAAGGATGTGGCCACCGCGCAGCAAGAGGCCGCTTCATCTGCTTCGCCGGCTGAGGCGGATGATGATGGGCAGGCATAGGGTGATTGTCAGTAGCGTGTGGCTCCAAAATGAGCATTGCTGTTCGATACGACCTCGTTCCTCAGTCTACTCAAGCTGCTGCGCTCTACTGATTTTTTTCTTTGACATCTCTCCCATTTATCGTTACAATCGACTATGAAGCAACTAACAAAAAATCTCCAGGACAACGTCATGAACCAAACCAACGCCCTCATCCCTGCCAACATTAAGCCTATGTCTCGACTCAACATCATCATTACCGGCCTGATCGGTGTTTTTTGCGCCGTCCTCCTGACAATTTTCTGCATTCTTGCCGTCTTGCAGGAATGGTTCCCTATTTTTTTGAGCAGCGGCCTCTATGTTTGGGGCTTCTTTCTTTTTTTGGCCTTCTTTTCGGTGGTCGAAATTCCGGTGATGATCTTTGGCATGCGTAACATCGCCACCAATGATAACCCCAAAGCGGCCTATATTGTTCTCTTCACCAACGCAGTCTATACCCTGTTCGCCGCTGTATATGCGGCCCCATTCATCTTACTGACCGGAGGTATCTGGGCCGGTAGTGCCCTGGCCAGCCTGACCCTGGCCCGCTTTGCCTCCTCTGTTTTCTTTTTGCCCTATGACCAATAATTTTAACCTCGCTGATCTGCAAGCCCTGATTATTGATATGGATGGCGTCTTGTGGCGTGGCGATAAACCGCTGCCCGGTCTGAACGCCATGTTCGATTTTTTGGCGCAGCGCCAGATGCCCTTTATGTTGGCCACCAACAACGCCAGCAAAACCCCGGAGCAGTACCTCAAAAAGTTCGAGGGCTTTGGTGTCAGTCTGAAACGAGAGCAAATTTTGACCTCCTCGCTGGCGACCGCCGCCTATTTGGAGAATGAACTGGAGCCGGGCAGCAACGTCTTCGTCGTCGGGCAAGATGGCCTGCGGGAAGCGGTGCGTGAGGCCGGCTTCACCCTCCTGGAAGATTCCAGCCAAGCGGCCGGAGCCGTCGTGTCCGGCATCGACTTTGCCCTGACCTACGACACGCTCAAACACGCCGCCTTTCTCATCCAGCGGGGGGCGCGGTTCGTCGGCAGCAACGGCGACCTGACGTTCCCGGTCGAGACCGGTCTGGCCCCCGGCGCCGGCTCCATTCTGGCCGCTATCGAGGCTGCGACCAACGTCAAGCCGACCGTCATCGGCAAACCGAAGCGGCTGATGTTCGACATCGCCGTGCAGAAGCTCGGCAGCGACCCGGACCGGACAGCCATGATTGGCGACCGCCTCGAAACGGACATCCTCGGCGGGCAGCGGGCCGGTCTCAAGACCATCCTCGTCACCACCGGCGTCGATAGTCAGGCGACCATCGCCGAGAAAGAAATCTACCCCGATGTCGTCTTCAGCGGCATCGACACGTTGGTCGAGACTTGGTCGGCGACGTAATCCCTACAAATACGCCCCGCCGGGCACCTCGAGACGCTGAGCCACTGGCCAGCGTCCCTCATCGCTGTACAGGAAGGCTATGACGCCGATCACCTCCTGTGGCACTCCCACCCGGTCCAACGCCGTAATCGAGGCGATGTAATCTTTCGCGCCGGGGGCCTCCTCGAACAACGCTTTGTTAAAATCGGTATCTAACGCGCCCGGCGAGACCACGTTGGCCGTGATGCACCGCGCCCCCAGCTCTTTGGCCAGATATGGGCATCGAGGTCCGCTTCGCTAACCACCTCAAATGGTTTGCGGCACAGAGCTAACCCATCGTGGCGGTGCAGTATGAATATTCGTTGTGGCGGCGGGAGGCCGAGGTCGAAATATTACCCACGCTGCGGGAGCTGGGCATCGCCGTTGCTTTGAGGCGTTTTTTTCCGAAAAATCCCTCCAGATGGCCGACTGCAAACGGTGACTTGGGCGAATTTCTCACCCAGTAAATGCCTCAGTCGTGCCCCTGATTGTCACGGCTGTGAAATTGTGATAAAGTATCGTCATATAATCGGACCTAGAGCAGGAGATGGTTATGTTGACTGACTATATTCGAGCTGCGATGGGGCAGGCGACGTATGAATACGTGAGCGATGG
>CAZWZZ010000110.1:6675-9292 GCA_964638395.1 uncultured Caldilineaceae bacterium | reverse complement strand
ATCTGACTCAGTGGGCAAGAGGCCGGCGATTAAGCTAAACAATCCCCATTTTCTCCTGTTCATCGCTGTTCTTCTCTTGGCCACGGCGCTTCGCCTGTACCATCTGCCCACGTTGCCGCCCGGTCTCAATTTTGATGAAGCGGGCAACGGCGTGGCGGCGTTGGATATTCTGCACGGCCAGTTCCACCTGTGGTGGCGTATCGGCGGCGGTAAAGAGCCGCTGTGGCCCTACCTTATCGCCCTCAGCACGACGCTCTTGGGGAATGTGCCTCTGGCTCTGCGTCTCCCGGCGACGTTCGGCGGCATCCTCACTGTGGCCGCCGTCTACCCCCTCATCTATCGCCTGTTTCGGAGTGTCACCCCCTACGCCAAAATGCTGGCTCTGTTGACAATGCTCGGTCTGGCTCTGTCCGGCTGGCATCTTCACTTCAGTCGCCTCGGCTTCCGGGCCGGGCTGCTGCCCCTCCTCTCAGCTTTGGCCTTTTATTTTTTCTGGCGGGGAATATTCATCCATAATCAACCCTCACTGCGTAAACCGTTAGTCCGTACCATGCAACACACAGCACGTTTTACGTTTCACGTTTCACGTTTCACGTTTTTCCTCGCCGCCCTCTTCACTGCCCTGGCTATCTACGCCTACCTGGCCGGTCGCCTTTTGCCGTTCGTGCCGTTGGCCTTTCTGCTGTTTTGTTGGTTCATCACTAAAATTCACCGAAACGGCAGTACTACAACGGATGAAGAAAGGAACGGATTTTTATCCCAAAATCCTCATAATTGGGAGTCACAATCCCGTTCTATAGAAGTTCAAACCCCAGCCTCAATTACTCATTCTCTAATCCCTAATCCCCAATTACTACTTACCAATTACTACCTGCCCCTCCTCCTCTTGCTTCTGCCCCTCATTATCTACTTCCTCTACCACCCCGCCGATTTTGTCGCCCGCTCCGGGACCGTCTCGATTTTTAACCCGGAGCAAAATAACGGCGACCTGTTGGGAACTCTGTGGCGCACCGCGACACTAACCCTCGGCACCTTCCTCGGCCTGACCGGCGATTCCAACCCGCTCGTCAACCTGCCCCACGCCCCGGCTCTCCCTTTTTTCCTGGCCCCCTTCTTCCTCCTCGGCCTCATCATCAGTTTCTATGCTACTCTCCAAGCCCCAATCAGTAGACCACAATTGCACCCTCTTCGTCAAGCTCAGGACACAGCTTCGATACAACCTCATTCTTCGGTTTACTCAGGATGCTGCGGACTCCTGTCAATCCCAAATCTCCAATCTCCCAATCCCCCAATCCCCCAATCTCCCAATCTCCCACTCCCCCACTCCCCCCACCTATTCCTCCTCACCTGGTGGCTCATCATGCTCCTACCCGCCTTGCTCGCCCCTGAAGGCGCGCCCCACCATCTGCGGCTGCTTGGCACGATTATTCCCACTTATGCTTTTGTGGCTCTTGGGGTCACGGCCACCGCCGGCTTTTTGGCAAAGATTAGACCGCATCCTTCGATACGACCTCGCGCCTCGGTCTACTCAGGGTGCGGTAGTCTGTTGAAAATCAACCGAAAATTCATCTTTTATGGAATTCCCACCATTGTCTACCTGCTCCTCGCTTCCCAAACCGTCAACAATTACTTTTTCCGCTGGCCGGCTACCGACTTCACCCTACCCTTCGACCGCTACGCCGTGCGGCTGGCGACCGACATCGCCCAGGCCCCACCGGCGGTAAGCTACGTCCTGCCGATGGACATCCGGGCCGCCGCCGAGGCCCGCCACTACACCCTTGATTATCTGTTGGCCGGTACGTCGGCTGCCTACAACTACATCCCGGTCGATGAACGGAACGCGGAAACGGGTCTGACTGCTGCCGCACGGGGGCACACAGAATTGCGCGTCGTCCGCTGGCGGCAGGATAAGCATCGAGCGGCGGACGAGAAAGAGATTGTCACCTATTTGTTGGAACGTGGAGCAACGTTCCAGGAACGGGAGACGTTCCCGGTGTATGATGTAGAAACCTACCGATTAGCCTCACAATCCGTCGATTTCAGGCTACCCGCCATCGACCACCCAAACGGCGCAAACTTCGACGGCCTGCTACGTCTGGAGGCGACGTTTGTGCCGCCGACGATTGCTGCCGGGGAGTCGTTGCCCGTGGCTCTGACCCTGGCCCCAATCGGCCCGCTGATGACCGATTACCGGGCCTCCGTGCGCCTCATCGGGCCGGGCGGTGAACGGGTCGCTCAAAAAGATCGAACCCTGCGGCATAACTTTCACCAGGGGACGTCGCTGTGGCCCCCGGAGACGGTCAACGAATATTACCTGCTGCCGCTGCCGCCGGAGACGCCACCCGGTGATTACACCATCGTCCTGGTCATCTACCACCCGGAAAGCCAGGCTCCCCTCGTGGCCGCCGGGGTGGTGGAAGTGCCGTTAGGACAGGTCAGGGTTCAATAGGCAGTTCTATATGTCGCACAAGACCCTAAAGGTTTCCATAGATCAGGCTAAACGTCGTCCATTCACGGTGGCGAAACTGCTTTCAGATAATCTCTATGGACAAAACCTTTAGGGTCTGGCTCCGAAATTACCAACCGGCGCTTGACAGATACATCTACCTATGTTACT
>CAZWZZ010000110.1:3637-6665 GCA_964638395.1 uncultured Caldilineaceae bacterium | reverse complement strand
CGCTAGGACAGGTCAGGGTCCAATAGGCAATGTCGAAGGGAGGCCTCACTCCCCAGATTTGGGTCTACTAGGAATTGTTGAAATTTCTAAATTTCCAACCGGCGCTTGACAGATACATCTACCTATGTTACTATGATGACCGTAAATTCTAAACAACCTTAAAGGTCACTTGTCAATGTTCAGCAGCGCCCTTATCGTAGTCGTAGTACTCGTAATCCTCCTTATCGGAAATGAGGGGGCGTTTGCTGCTGCGACTACCGCTTGACCTGAGGTTGTAACGACACAGGTAACAAACGCTCCCGATACCGGGGGCGTTTTTTTTATCCATTAACCCAATTCACTACTGTTTTGAAGGAGAAACGATTCATGTCAGATCTCAAAACCGGTGCCGAAATTGTGTGGGAATGTTTGTTGCGGGAGGGAGTCGAGGTTGTTTTCGGCTACCCCGGCGGCGCGATTTTGCCCACCTACGACGCCCTCAGTAAGTATCAAGACCGCATCCATCACGTTCTCGTCCGCCACGAGCAGGGGGCGACCCATATGGCCGACGGTTACGCCCGGGCCAGCGGCAAAGTCGGCGTAGCGATGGCCACCTCCGGCCCCGGCGCCACCAATATGGTGACCGGCATTGCCACGGCGATGATGGACTCCTCGCCCATCGTCTGCATCACCGGCCAGGTTCCAACCACGGCCATCGGCGGCGATGCCTTCCAGGAAACGGACGTGACCGGCGTGACGCTGCCCATCACCAAGCACAACTATCTGGTAACTGATGTCAACGACCTGGCCCAGACGATCCGCGAAGCCTTTTTCATTGCCCGCACAGGGCGGCCCGGCCCGGTTTTGATCGACATCCCCAAAGATGTCCAGAACGCCCAAATCCCCTTCGAATACCCGACCGACCCCATCCAACTGCCCGGCTACCATCCGCCGGAGAAGGCGACCGATGAACACGTGGCCGAAGCGTTGGACCTCATCAACAATGCCGAGCGCCCCGTCATTCTGGCCGGGCACGGCGTGTTGATCTCCGGGGCAATGGCCGAACTGAAGGATTTGGCCGAAAAAGGGAACATTCCGGTGACGACCACGCTGTTGGGTACGGCCTCGTTGCCGGAGAGCCACCCGCTCAATCTGGGGATGATGGGCATGCACGGCGGCTCCTGGACCAACCACGCTATTCAGGAAGCCGACCTGCTCATTGCCTGCGGTATGCGCTTCGATGATCGGGTGACCGGTAATCTCAAAACCTACTCGCCCAACTCCAAGAAAATTCATATCGAGATCGACGCTTCGGAAATCAATAAAAACGTCAAAGTCGATGTCGGCATCAATGCCGACCTGGGCACGGTGTTGCGCCAGATTAATCCCGGCGTCGAAAAACGGGATCGCACCGCCTGGCTGGGAAAAATCAAGGATTGGGAAGAGGACTCCAACGAGCGGGACATTCTCCAATTCGAGTCGCCGACGTTACTGGCGGCCCAGGCCATCCGCAAAATCTGGGAAGGGACCGAGGGCAAAGCCTTCGTGGTGACCGATGTCGGCCAGCACCAGATGTTGGAGTGTCAATATTACGATCACGACGACCCCCACACCCTCAGCACCTCCGGCGGATTGGGCACAATGGGCTTTAGCCTGCCGGCGGCCATCGGGGCCAGCTTCCACGTCAAGGATCGGGAGATTTGGGTCATTGTCGGCGACGGCTGTATCCAGATGATGATTATGGAGCTGGCCACGGCAGTCCAGGAGAATACCAATATTAACATCGCCATCATTAACAACGGCTATCTGGGGATGGTTCGCCAATGGCAGCAGATGTTCTACGAGAGCCGCTATACCGAAACGCCGATTCTCAGCCCCGACTACGTCAAAATTGCCGAGGCTTATGGTCTGCCCGGCTACCGCGTCGATAAACAGGAGGATGTCATCCCCACGATGCAAAAGGCCCAGGCCCATAACGGCCCGGTGTTGATCGAGTTTGTGGTCGAGCAGTTCGACAATGTGTACCCGATGGTTCCGGCCGGGGCCGACCTGCACGCGATGATCCGTCGTCCCCATCCCCACTTCAAAGATATGGAAATGTAAGAAGGTAGAAAGGTAAAAAGGTAAAAATAGATCATGAAGCAAACATTGATAGCCCTTGTTGAAGATAAGCCCGGCGTGTTGAACCGGGTGGCCAGCCTCTTCCGCCGCCGGAATTTCAACATTGAAAGTCTGGCCGTCGGCCACAGCGAAACACCCAACGTCAGCCGCATGACCATCGTCACCGATGAAGAGGAGCTTTTGCGCCGGAGCGTCATCAAGGCCAATCTGCTCAAGATGATTAATGTCATCGACGTGCAGGATGTGACCGACACCCCCTGCGTCGTTCGGGAGACGGCCCTCATCAAAATCGAGGCGGACGCTACCACGCGGGGCCAGGTGATGGATGTAGCCGAGATGTACCGGGCGCGGATCGTCGATGTCGGCACGGAGACGCTCATCGTGGAAGTGACCGGTGAGGGGGACAAGGTGGAGTCGATGATGGATGTCCTGGCTCCCTTTGGGATCATCGAGATTATGCGGACCGGCAAGATTGCCATGACCCGAGGCACGGTCAAGTCACGTAATGGGGCCGCCGCCAAGACGAACGGCTCGAATGGTAAGGTAGCGGCGTAAGCGGACGGTAGAATTGTGAATGGTGAATAATTAATGTGAATGGTTTTGACTTCACAATTAACTATTCACAATTAATTATTCACCATTTCTTTCTGTCGATGTGAAAGCCTTAGACGCAAAGAAGAACTGATAATGTCTTATCAACCATTCACCACAACCTTACTGAACCTTCTTAGCAGCCTCCTCTTGACGAGGAGGTATTGCCGCTTGGGACGGTCTCGGTTGTCGGTGAGACGATAGGTTGATGCTGAAAAGAGAAGCCTCCCAAGCGGGAGGCTTTTTTGTTGCGCTGACCTTGTAGGTTTTAGAAACCTGCAAGGTCTGAAAACTAATTACCAACAACACCTACAAGGTTTCTTAAACCTTGCAGGTG
>CAZWZZ010000110.1:1449-3537 GCA_964638395.1 uncultured Caldilineaceae bacterium | reverse complement strand
AACACCTACAAGGTTTCTTAAACCTTGCAGGTGAAAAATAAACGAACTTATTCAAGGAGATTTCTTATGATTGACCCAACTGACGTAGTAACCCAGCATACCAATGGCCCGGCTGTATCGGCCAAACAAATCCTAAAAAATAGCGCCTCTCAGGGCATGCAGCAGGGCACGATTACCAAATACCGGCCCTTCCCCCAGGTTGATTTACCCGACCGGCAGTGGCCCTCGCGGATCATCGACACGGCCCCGATTTGGTGCAGCGTTGATCTGCGGGATGGCAACCAGGCGTTGGCCATCCCCATGAGCGTCGAGGAGAAGCTGGAGATGTTTCAACTGCTGGTGGACATCGGCTTCAAAGAGATCGAAGTCGGTTTTCCGGCCGCTTCCCAGATCGAGTATGACTTTATGCGGCGGCTGATCGAGGAGGAGCGTATTCCCGACGACGTGACCATTCAGGTGTTGGTTCAGGCCCGCGAGGAATTGATCCGGCGCACCTTTGAGTCGTTGCAGGGAGCCAAACGGGCCATTGTTCATCTCTATAACTCCACCTCGCCCACGCAGCGGCGGGTCGTTTTTGGGATGTCTGAGGCCGAGATTGTAGACATCGCCGTGCGGGGGGCGACCCTCATCAAGGAATTACTGCCGACGCTGCCCGGCACGGAGATTATCCACCAATATTCGCCCGAAAGCTTCACGGCCACGGAGCTGGAGTTTGCCCTGGAGATTTGCGAAGCGGTGGTCGATGTCTGGCAGCCGACCCCGGCCCGGCGGATGATTCTCAATCTTCCGGCCACGGTCGAGCTGGCTACGCCCAACGTTCACGCCGACCAGATCGAATGGTTCTGCCGCCACCTGCGGGATCGTCAGTCGATCATCCTCAGTCTGCATCCTCACAACGACCGGGGCTGCGGCGTGGCCGCTACGGAGCTGGGGCTGCTGGCCGGGGCGGATCGGGTCGAGGGCACGCTTTTTGGCAACGGCGAGCGGACCGGTAACGTCGATATCGTCACCCTGGCCCTGAATATGTACACCCAGGGGGTCGATCCCGGCCTGGATTTCAGCGCCATCAACGCCGTGCGCGAGGTGTATGAGCGGACGACCCGCATGGTCGTGCCCCCCCGCCATCCCTACGCCGGGGATTTGGTCTTCACCGCCTTTTCCGGCTCCCATCAAGATGCCATCAACAAAGGCATGGCCGCTCAGGATACGACGCCGGGCGCGTTTTGGGACATTCCCTATCTACCCATTGATCCCAAAGATTTAGGCCGAACCTACGAGGCCATCATCCGCATCAACGCCCAATCGGGCAAGGGGGGCGTGGCCTATGTGCTGGAGAGCGAGTTTGGCTACCAACTGCCGAAGGCCATGCACGTCGAATTTGGCAAGATCATCAACGACATCGCCGATGCTCAAGGGGATGAAATCACCAGCCGTCAAATCCGGCAGGTTTTTGAGGCCACCTATCTGGAAAACACCCGCCCCTTCGGGTTGGAGTCGTTCCATGCAGCCACCAAAATTTCCGAAAACCAAACAAAGGTCGTAGAATGTGAGGCTACACTCTGGGTTGACGGCAAGCCACACGAACTGCGGGGGCGCGGCAACGGTCCCATCAATGCTTTTATGCAGGCTATGCAGGAGGAGTTGGTGGCCGGGTTTGAGGTTGTTTCTTACGCCCAACACTCACTCAGTCAGGGCGCGGAGGCTGAGTCGGCCGCTTATATCCAAATCGAGACGCCGTCGCAGGCCCGATTTTTTGGGGCAGCGATTGATACGAACATCGAATTGGCCTCGATCAAGGCGCTGTTGAGCGCCCTCAATCGGGCATTTCAGGTCACGCCGGTGGGCTAATTCCCAAAAAACCCAAATATTTAAGGCGTAAAAGCAAAATTAACTGATTTTTCGGTTTTCGTCTGACGAATTGGTTAAACAATTTCAAGATGCGAGGTATAATAGCTTAAGGGAAGAGGCTAAACAATAAATTCTCAGATAGAAAGGGTATCGTATGGCAACGCAGGGTGCATACAAAATCAAAGACAAAATTCAGCAAGTCATTGAAGAACTCGGCCAAGCTCTGGATGAATGGCTGAA
>CAZWZZ010000110.1:0-1349 GCA_964638395.1 uncultured Caldilineaceae bacterium | reverse complement strand
CGCCACCGCATCCACACCTTTTTGGCCACCAGCGATATTCATTTGCAACACAAACTCAAAATCGACCGGGAAGAGTGTGTCGAGCAGGTCATCAAGGCGGTCAGCCACGCCAAAAGCAAATGTGACGATGTCGAGTTTTCGCCGGAGGATGCCGGGCGGAGCGATCCTCAATTCCTGACCGTTGTTCTTGGCGAGGCGATCAAGGCCGGGGCGACGACGCTCAACATTCCCGACACGGTCGGCTACACCACGCCCGAAGAGTTCGGCTGGCTGATTAATTATCTCATTGAAAATACACCGGGGGCGGAGCAGGTCACCTGGTCCACCCACTGCCACAACGATCTGGGGCTGGCCACAGCCAACACCCTGGCCGGTGTCCACAACGGAGCGCGGCAGGTGGAAGTGACCATCAACGGCATCGGCGAGCGGGCCGGCAACACCAGCCTGGAGGAGGTGGTCATGGCCGTCCACACCCGCCCCCAGAATTTCAGCGTCGAGACCAACATCGACACCACCCAGATCACGCGGACCAGCCGGATGGTCAGCGCCTACACCGGCATGCCCATCCAGCCCAACAAGGCCATCGTCGGGGCCAACGCCTTCGCCCACGAAGCGGGCATCCACCAGGATGGCATGCTCAAGCACCACACCACCTACGAAATTATGCGGCCGGCGTTGGTCGGCCTGAACGCCAGCGCCCTGGTGTTGGGCAAACATTCCGGGCGGCACGCCTTCCGTGCCCGGCTGGGAGAACTGGGGTATGGTGATCTGAAGGATGATGATCTAAACCAGGCCTTCCATCGTTTCAAGCGAATCGCCGACAAAAAGAAGGTGGTGACCGATGCCGACATCGAGGCCATCATCACCGATGAATTTTACCAGCCCACAGAAATCTGGAAGTTGAATGATATTCACGTCACCTGTGGCGAAAACGTCAAAGCCACGGCCACCGTCACCCTGACCGACCCGAACGGAGCCGAGTTGATCGACGCGGCCATCGGCACCGGCCCGGTCGATGCCGTCTACAAGGCCATCAACCGCATCGTCGGCGTGCCCAACACCCTGACCGAATTCGTGGTTCACGCCGTGACCGAAGGCATCGACGCCATCGGCGAGGTGACAATCCGCATCCAGCCGGAAAACGCCGACAGCTACCGCACCAATCCCCAAACCGGCGCGCAGATCGTCCGCACCTACAGCGGCCACGGGGCCAGCACCGACATCATCGTCGCCAGCGCCCGGGCCTATATGAGCGCCCTCAACAAAATGTTGTCCGCTCAAAAGGAGACCTCGGCCACGATTCAACAGAAGGTGGTGGGGCTCGTTGACCGACACATTTAACTCTTCGG
>CAZWZZ010000109.1:1271-11645 GCA_964638395.1 uncultured Caldilineaceae bacterium | reverse complement strand
TGCCAAATCCAAGCCCAAGACCGGCGGATTTGGCAATCCAAGCCGAGCCTTCCGAAAATTTGGGACGCACCCGTCTCTACCGTCCCATTCGCTTATTCAATGATTTTTTGTTATAATCCCTTCATCTCTATCATCAGAGTGGGGTTGATGAGGAAACAGACGCCAGCTTTTTCACGGACGCTGCGCGGCCGGATTTTCAAGGAGTTTCTGAATTTTAGTGTCTGGTAGCGGCTTTGGTCCACGAGCGGAGACGCAGGGGCGCAGAGAGGCGGCGTGATGGCAGCGACGGTAGTCGTTTGTCCTCATTAGCCAATTGTTTGTGGGGTCTCACCCCCTCTTCATCATTAAACCTATTAAAGAAAGGATTAACTATGAGTACGTGTTCAAAATGTGAGGGAAGTAAAGTTTGTGATTTCTGTAAAGGTGATGGCAAGCATAAGCATAAACCAGAACTGGAGTGCCCTGTTTGTAACGGAACAGGTAACTGCCCACAATGTAGTGCGGAGCCAAAATAGATGAATGTCCGGTGGGGGCGCGAGTGAGTTGGTTGATGCTCGGCGGTTGTTTGATCGTGCTATTCCTGTTAACGATAGCCATCCTGGCGATGGTCGTCGTGAGTCAAAGTGAAGCACGGGACACCGTGTCCACCGCCCGCCAGGGTTGGATTCAGCGTCGGAGCGAGAAAGATGAAGATGGCTGGTAAATGAAGCAAACAGACCGGCCAACTTTGTATCATTCCTTCCGAATAACCGGGAAATAGCTCGAAAATACCTGGTAATTCGCCAGCGCCCTCAAAAACATGGGCGTGTCGGCGCTATCGACGACGTAGGCCACGTTTTCGATAGGTTGACTGGTTTGATAGCTGACTACCGTCCGGTAGGTTAAAGTGACGGCCTCATTCTTGGAGACCGGCGTCGTCCAGGTCAGAGATTGGTCATTTTGGCTGACGTTGCCCCGGCTGGGCTGGCCTAGCTCTACGAGTTCCAGAGGGAGGGGCACGGTGTTGGTCACTTTGACCGCCGGATCATCGACCAGGCCGCTATTTCGCAAAACCAGGGTGAAGGTCAACGTATCCCCGGCCCGAAGTTTCTGGGCGGGGTTGGCCGTGAAGGTAGACTGTTGCAGATTGGGACAGTTGACGCAGACGTTGGTCAAACGATCCACCACAATATCGTGATCGTCATAAGCTACCCAACTGGTCTGGCTGACCACGCTGCCCAGCGGCAGCGGGTCGGCCACCGTGGCCGCGTAGTTGAACACCTTCCGCTCATTCTTGGCCAGCGGCCCGCTCCAGACCAACTGTCCATCAACCAGGCTCAATTCCGGTGAAAAGGCCGTACCCACGAGCGCCAACTCGGCCGGGAAAGTGGCCGTAAAGTGAGCCGTCTGAATATCGGCCCAGCCGTCGTTGGTAATAACGGCGGTATAGTTGATGACCTCCCCGGCCAGCGCCTCCGCCCGGTCAGGCTCAGTTTTTGATGTCCCCAACCAACCCAGCCAGCCAACAATCCGCTGCAACAGCTTGGTCTGTTGCGCTTCCGGCAGCAATTCCGGGCCGTAGGCGGCGAAGTGAGTCCGCCACGGTCCCCGGCTGCCCGTCCCGCCGGTCATCAGGCTATTGGCCTGTCCCTCCTCACCGAGAGTCACGATCTGGGCCTGGGTCGTGGGCTGTAGCCCGTCGCTGTGATTTTGATAGCCCGGCGGAAAGGTGAGTGGGGTGGGCGGCCAGTTGGTGCTGATGGGGTTGTTGGGCTGGCCGATGATGGTGCTGCTGCTGTAATCCTCGGTATGATCGACTACGCCCAGATAGTTTTTGGCAAAGGGGCCGGGCACATTGTCCGGCAAATTGTAGATATAATCCTGGCTGCTGAAAAATAGCCGTCCGCCGCTGTCCAGATAGGCGGCCAACCGTTCCTCCTCATCCGGCACAAGCGGCTGGAACCAATCATAGGCTGTGTACCAAACCACCACCGGATACATCTGCAACGTCGCCGCCGAAGGACTGGGCGGAAATTGCCCCTGCCACGCTTTTGGAATCAACTGGTAATCATAGGGGATGTTGTTGCGGTCGAAAGCTGTTTGATACTGCTCGGCAAAGCTAAAAAAGCGATCATCATCGACCAGCAGCACCGGAGCCGGACTCTTGGTGATCCGGGTGGCGCTATCGCTGACGTTGTTGGCCGAGGTGGCGGTCAGGCTCCACGTATCCGCCGTGTGCCAATCGGTAGTCTGCACCCGCACGCCGACCGTAATCACCTCCGATTGGCAAGAGTCGAGGGCCACGGTCGGCGGCGGAGCCGGGTTGAGTGGCCAATTGCTCGTTGAAGCGAGGTTGTAGCTGTCGTTACTGGTTCCGATGTTTCTAATACGCACGGTATGCGTGACGACCGTATCAAAATTGCCGACTTTGGTGACGCTCTCTTCGGTTAGCTCGACGCCGGTAGCGGGCGGGGCCTGCATCAGCCACTCAAGGGATTGGGCCATCATCTGGCTGCGCTGGGCGCGGTTGTTGATGCCCTCCAGACCGAATGACAGGAACATCGCTCGATACGGCACACACAACTCAACCTGCACTCCGGCCAACTGCTCTTCCTCGGTATCGTAGGCCAGCAAGGGTCGGGCGAAATCCTCATCCGCCACAGCGATGACATCCGGCGAGACCTGATTATCGGCCCCGCCCGCCCCGGCAATCGTCAACGACAGCCCGGCCAGCGCGCCATTCGTCGTGCCGGTCACCACCTCGCTCGCCGCATTATCCTCAACAAATTTCACTCTCAGGTAATCATCGAGATAATTGCTCAGCGTTTGATCGAAGAAAGCCACATCCTGCCCGCTCAGCAACAGCTTACCCCCTTCATCCAAAAAGCCTCTCAAGGCCGCATCCGCCCCGACATAGCCCGGCGAGTCCTGCGGCGCGGACCAGACCACAATATCATAAGCGGTTAAAGTCGAAGTGATCGGCACATCGCTGACTTCATCGAAGGGCGTGGTGATGCGGCGCAGATCATAATCATACAGAGCATCATACAAGGCCTGCTGGTAATAATTGATCTGGCTGCCCTGATACCATTTGCCGCTATCAACCAACAGAATGGAGGGCGCGGGATCGAGGGCAAAATCTTGGGTGACGGTCGCCCCGTCGTTGATCGTAATATTGGTCGCCTGCCCGATGCGATACCCTTCGGCCAACACTCTGACGGTGTACGTGCCGACCGGCAGGGTCAGATTGTAGCTACCATCGGCGGGATTTGTGGCTCCGGTGGCCGGCGTGCCGGGCAGGCTCAAGCTGGCGGCCAGGGGGGCGTTCGTATTCTTGTCTCGCACCGTGCCCCGCAGCGTGCCGGTCAGCGTCGGCAACAGGGCGAAATTTTGGATGGTCTGGGAGTTGGTCACGATGTTGACATTGAAAGCGGTCAAGGGCTGGTAGCCGAAACCGGAAGCGGTCACATCGTAGGTTCCGGCGGCCAAGCCTTGCAGGTAGATGCCGTCGGCAGCGGCGGTCGTGTTGACCGTCGGCCCCCCGGCACGCGGTACAATCTGGATCCGGGCCTTGTCGATGGCTGAACCGCCTACCTGCGTCACCGCGCCGCGCAGCGTACCCGAGCCGGCCACGGCCATAACCGCGTTGTAGGCGTCGATGCGGCCCCACCCATAATTATTGTTAGGTACAGGGTCGCCAAGCGGGACAGCGGTGGTGGTCATCACCTCGGAAATGGCGGGTAGATCAGCCCTCAACCCTGGCTTGGCCTGGAGCATCAACGCCGCCAGCCCGGCCACGTGAGGCGCGGCCATCGAGGTGCCGTCTAACGTGCCGTAAGCCCCGCCCGGAAAAGTCGAGACCACCTCTTTACCGGGCGCAGAAATTTCCGGCTTCAGTTTGTCCCAGGCCGAGGGACCGCGTCCCGAAAAATTGGTTACGGCATCTTCGATATCCGTCGCGCCGACCGCAAAGGCGCTGTCGAGACTGGCCGGGGAGCCGACGCTCCCGCTCTGCGGCCCGTTGTTTCCGGCTGAAAAAACCGGATAGATACCGGCGTTCAAAAGGGCCTGAATATCGGCCTCGAACTCGGTGTTGGAGCCGTTGTTGTTGCTCCAAGAGTTATTGACCACATCAGGAGCCAGCGTCGGATCGCCGTTCGGGGCCAGAAGCCATTGATAAGCATCGTGCAGCCAACTGTTCTGGGCAGAACCGAAACTGTTGAAGGCCCGTACCGCAATCCAGCGGGACCCCGGCGCGACACCGACGCCGTTGGCCCCAACGATGGTTCCCATCGTGTGCGTGCCGTGGCCGTTGCCATCGACCGGGTACGTGGCCCCGCCCCCGGTCGCGTCATACCAATTCCCGACGTGCTGGGGCAAATGGCCCGGCCCTGAATAACCGCGATAGCTGCTTTGGAGGTCAGGATGTTGCCAATCGACGCCGCTATCGACGTTGGCCACGACCACCCCACTGCCGTCGATGCCGAGCGCCTGCTGGACCAAATCGGCCCGAACTTTGGCGATGCCCCACTGGGGAGCCTGACGCAGCGGCAGCAGGCCGGTCGAGCGGGTCAGCCGGGCGGGGTAGAGGTCAGGCACATTGAGCCGAATTTCCTTATCAAGCCGAACCATCTCCACCTCAGGCCGGGCTGCCAGAGCCAGAACGGTCTCCAGCGTGCCCCTGGCGGCCACCCCGTTGACGATCCACAGGGCGTTGATCTCGCTAGTGGCTGCGCTTTGACCGCTCAAGCCACCGGGGGCCGCCGACCGGGTCAGCAGTTGCAAGACGCCGGTTTGGCTATCGCGGGCGGTCTGTTGTAACGCCGCAACGATGGCCGTCCGCTTGACCAATTCCTGATCCTGGCCCTGGTCGCTGGCCCCAAGCGCCGAAGCGGCGACAGTCTGCACGTCGGTTTTAGCCTCGAGATAGACAATAAAAGGCACGGTTTCCGGCGCGGTCAATAATTGTTTCATAAGCTGCGGCTCGATTTTCGCCAGCAAGCCCCGCTCTATCTGAGACAGCGGCGAGACAGCGGGCGGGGTCTCCGGGCTGGGGGGCGAGAAGTCGGTTCCTTTGGCCGGGGGCGTATCCGGGGCCTGGGCTGAAATCGGCCCGACGAGAATTAGACCGAGGGCAAAAAGGAACAGGGCAGACAACAGCAGGGTAACGGTAAGTTTTCGCATCTCCGGTGACCTCCTTGATGCGCTTAATGATGTTAGAGAATAATGACCAGGATATTATAGCAGGAAAAAATTTGAATCCGGTTTGTCAGGGGGAGAATTTGTTTGTTAATTGGCTTGAGCCGTGGGCAGGGTCAGCAACGGTTGCCCCCGCAGCGCGGAGCGTAGGGCCTGGCGATCATCCCAGGGATACTCAACCGTCCCGAAGCACATACTCTGTTCGTGCCCCTTGCCCAGAGTGATGACCACATCGCCCGGTTGGGCCAGTTGGGTGGCCCGGTAGATGGCCCGGCCCCGGTCGGGGACGCGCTCGAACGCTTGGCCCTCGGCCGCCCCAGCGGCCAGCATCGTCTCGGCGGTTTGGGCGATGATGTCGTCTAAATTTTCGGTGCGGGGATCCTCGGCGGTGATGATGGTTACATCGGCCAGCTCGGCGGCGATGTGGCCCATCATTGTTCGCTTTTCGACATCCCGCAGCCCGGCGCAGCCAAAGACGGCAATCACCCGGCCCGGCGTCAACGTTTTGGCCACGCTCAGGGCGCGACGCAGGGCGTTGGGGGTGTGGGCAAAATCAACAATGGCCAAAAAGGGTTGCCCCTCGTCGAGCCGCTCCATACGGCCCGGAATGTCTTGCAGAGCGGTGACGCCTCGCTGAATGGCGTCCGGCGGAATATCCATCACCGCCAGGGCTGCCGTCGTCGCCGCCAGACAATTGCTGACGTTGTAATCGCCAACCAACGTTGTTTCCACCGTGAATGTTTCCCGGTTGCCCCGTTTGTGGTGAATGGTGAAGCGCGTTTTCGCGGGCCGGTAGACAATATCCTGGGCGATAATGGTTGCTTGGGGATGATCTAGCAGGCTGTAGCCCAGCCACGGGACGCCGAGCGGAGCCAACTTTTCTTTCAAATAGGTGAAAGACCAATCGTCACAATTGAGAACAGCCATCTTGGGATACCCTTTGGTGGCAGCCGTAGCCAGCGACTCGAACAGCATCGCTTTGGCCGCTCGATAGGCGTCGAGGGAGCCGTGCAAATCGAGATGTTCGTGGGTGATGTTGGTCACGATGGCGATGTCGAAATCGCAGCCGGTGACGCGATGGTGGGCCAGACCGTGGGAGGTCACTTCAAGCAGACAACTTTCGAGACCTGCCTCGACCATCTGCCGCAAATAGCGCTGCACATCGAGCGGGTCCGGGGTGGTCGTATGCAGGCCGGTCTCCAGCACCTCGTGGCCGATGATGGCGCTGACGGTGTTTATCATGCCCACGTTTTGACCGGCGGCTTTGAGCATATGGTACAAAAAATGGGTCGTTGTCGTTTTACCATCCGTGCCGGTGGTGCCGATCATCCGCAGGCGGCGGGCCGGGAAATCCTGCCAGGCCGCGGCCAGATAAGCCAACGCCTCCCGGCTGTTGGGTACGAGGATCAGCGGTGGCGAGCCGGGCGGTACGTCGATTTTCACTTCGCTGACAACAGCGGCGGCCCCGGCGGCCCAGGCCTGGGGAATAAAGCGGTGGCCATCGACGCTGACGCCCTGGTAGGCCACAAAGAGCGTACCCGGCTCAACCTGCCGGGAGTCAGGCGTGATTTTGGTAATTTCTATCGGGGCTATTAGGGGGGTCGATGAGGAGCGAGCGGAAACAATTTCATAACCGGGTAAGGCTGCAAGCAAGTCCAAAAGTTCCATAGGGATCAAACGGTCGCTTGTAATATTGGTTTGGGTTCCGTTTCGGTTTGGCGTGTGGTGGTCGGCAGCCACAGGGTGAAGACAGAGCCTTGCCCCAACTCGCTGGTGACGGTGATTTCCCCACCGTGGGCATTGGCGATCCATTGGGCAATCGACAGGCCGAGGCCGGTTCCCTTCTGCCCATTGCTGTTGGCCTGGTAAAATCTATCGAAGATGTGGGGCATGTCGATGGGGGCGATGCCCCGCCCGGTGTCGGTCACGGTGATCCGCACCCATTCGGCCTCGCGGTGGAGAGAGAGGGTGATTTTTCCGCCGGGGGGGGTGTGTTTGATGGCGTTGGTCACCAGATTGACCAACAGTTGCTTGAGGCGATCAGCATCCCCCTGAATGATGGCCTGATCTTCGTGTCCCAGTTGAATGTTGACCCCGTTGGCCACAACCCGCGCTTGACGATAGACTTCAAGCATCAGCGTGTCCAGTTCTACCGGTCGTAGCCGCAGGCTCAGGCCGGCATCGGCCTGGGACAGGAGCAGCAGGTCGGCCACGATGCGGGACATCCGATCCAGTTCCCCGTCGATGATGGTCAAGGCTTCGTTTAGCTCTTCCGGGTCGCTGGCGGCCCCTCGCCGGAGGAGATCGACATTGCCTCGAATGGCCGTCAGCGGCGTTTTCAATTCGTGGGACACATCGGCGCTGAGACGCACCTGGGCCTGAAAAAAGTTATCCAGCCGCTCCAGCATGCTGTTGATGGTGCTGGTCAGGCGGCCCACCTCGTCATTCGCTTTGGGGGGGGAGAGACGTTTCCCCAAATCCTGGGCGCTGACGATGCGGGTGGCGGTTTGGGTGATTTTTTCGATAGGACTGAGGGCCGTCCAGGAGAGAAAGGCACCGACAATCCCGGCCACAACCAGGGCCATGACCGTGCCCCCGGTCAGGAAAAACAAGACCTGGCGCAGCGTACTTTCGACGCTGTTGATCGACTGGCCAACCTGGACAGCCCCAATGACCTGGGCTTGGGCCATAATCGGCGTGCTGTAAATCCGCAGCGGCGTGTTGTCTACGGAGACGGTTTTGAAGGTGAAATTACCCTTCAGATTCTCATTCAAGATTTCATCATCGACCGGAAAGCGTTGCGAGCCTAAATTGTTGCTAACGCTGACGATGCTGCCATTCTCCCGGATGACTTGCACAAAGGTGGCCGATGAGGAAAAGACATTGGCTTCGGGAATGAAAACCTTGCCCGTTTTCAAATCCAGAACGGCCTGGTTTTGAATGTTGGACACAATTTGTTGGGCGCGATCTTGCAAGTTGCTATCGATCTGATTGTGCAGCGATAGTTTCAGCACCCAGTAGAGGATGATGCTAAAGAAGATTAGCGTGGCTCCGAGGAGGAGCGTATACCACAGCGTCAGGCGAATTCGTATCGGCATAGCAGGGTCACAGTTATAATTAGGTTTGGCGAAGGGCGTAACCAACCCCCCGCACGGTGTGCAGGAGGCGCGGCTCGTCATCCGCTTCCAGCTTCGAGCGCAGGTAACGGATGTAGAC
Source organism: uncultured Caldilineaceae bacterium (assembly GCA_964638395.1). Taxonomy (GTDB): domain Bacteria; phylum Chloroflexota; class Anaerolineae; order 4572-78; family J111; genus CAZWZZ01. The sequence goes on along the minus strand of CAZWZZ010000109.1, from coordinate 3,251 downwards.
TTCGATGATGTTCGATTCACCGCCGAAGTCGTAACCCCAGATGCGGTCATAAATTTGATCCCGGGTCAACACCTGGTTGGGGTGGCGCATGAAAAGTTCGAGTAGATCATACTCTTTGGCCGTCAACTCGATGTTGCGTTCGCCCCGTTTGGCCATGCGGGTACTGGGGTTGAGAACCAGATCATCGAAGACGAGGGGTGATTCCGACTCGATGGGGGCCTTGCGGCGGCTCAGGGCACGCACGCGGGCCAGCAGCTCCTCGAAGGCGAAGGGTTTGCCCAGATAATCATCGGCCCCGGCCTCTAGCCCGGCCACCCGGTCGGGGATAGCATCTTTGGCGGTTAGCATCAAAATGGGGGTTTGCATCTCCGCCTCCCGCAGTTGGCGGCACACGTTCAGCCCGTCGATGTCGGGTAGCATCACATCTAAGATAATGACATCCGGCAGTTCGGCAAAGGCCATTTCCAGTCCGGTGGTGCCGTCGGCCGCGGTGATAATATTGTACCCTTCTCGCCGCAAACCCCGGCTAATAAAGCCGGAAATTTGGGGTTCATCTTCAACCAACAAAATTTTGTCAGCCACAGTATAGTCCTTCCTCTCTCTTGTTTCTCTAGTGGGCAGTCTAGCAAGCAAAAATTAGACATCAATTAAACCGGCTGCTTCGACCTCGGTGAGTTGGCCCATATTGACCGCAAACAGTTTGGCCTTTTGTCGAAAAGCGGGATCATAATCTTCCCAATCGGTTGTGGTCAACACCGATTGGCCGGCCTCCTCGACGATAGCAATAATCTGCTGGCGACGTTCGGCATCCAACTCGCTCATCACATCATCCAGCAGTAACACCGGCATCTCCCCCGTCGATTGCTGCATCAAATTGACTTCGGCCAATTTAGTGCTGAGGGCGGCGGTGCGTTGTTGGCCCCGCGATCCGTACAGGGTCATATCAATGCCATCGACCAGAAAATGGAGATCATCCCGATGCGGCCCCATCGTCGTCACCCCGCGATTGATCTCCTCCCGGCGGGCCTCTTGGAGGTAGGCCATGAACGTATCCCGAACATCCTCGATGGGCGGGGCGGCGGTGCTGTAGGGAGCTAAATCCTCCATCATCAGCGGTAATTGATAGTTAGGTTTTGGGCGGCGGTGTAAATCAAAACTGGGCGCGTAATGGAGCCGTAGACTCTCCCGCCCGCCGCTCAGGCTGCGGTGGCGGCGGCGAGCGCCCGTATCGAGGTCGAGGATCAAATTGTGGCGTTGGGTGATAACAATAGCCCCGTTGTCGGCCAACTGCTCATCCCAATAAAAGAGTTGGTCGGGATTGCCGTTCCGTTTGAATAGCTCCTTGAGCAGGGCGTTGCGTTGGGACAAAACCTTGTTGTACCGGCTGAGCGCCCGGCAGTAGTCTGAATTGATTTGGCATAAGGTGCTGTCCAGATAGCGTCGCCGTACCGAGGGGGAGCCGGTGATCAGTTCGATATCCTCAGGCAGAAACATAACCGTCGTCAATTTCCCGACGACATCCAGGGCACGTTTCTTGGCGTCATTGAGACGAATGTCCTTGCGAATACTATCCCCCTCCCGCAGGACGGTGATGGCTAACTTAAAGCTGTCCCGTTCTGTTTTAACGGTGGCCTCAACCCGCGTAAAGGGCAGCGTCTCCTGGTTCAAGATCAACCAATTGATAAGTTGCTGGTCGGCCCGGGCGTGGATGCCCCGGGTCGTTGATAGAAAATAGATGGCTTCGAGCAGGTTGGTTTTGCCGTGAGCATTCGGCCCACACAGCAAAACCGGCCCTGCCGGAAGATCAAGCATGAGGCGGCTGTAGTTACGATAATTTGTCAGCGATAATTGCGAGATATACACAGCGTTGGTTGACTCTACGGAAATCGGGCGAATTAAATTAGACGAGCTATAGAGGATTATAACATAAGAGCGGAGAAGGATAAAAAGTCAGATGCGTAAAGCGTTTGAAAATTGGAG
>CAZWZZ010000109.1:0-1171 GCA_964638395.1 uncultured Caldilineaceae bacterium | reverse complement strand
TGGGTTGTTGTTTTAGAAGGCGGGGCTTTTATTGATGTCGCGCAATTTATTGAGCCGCCGCTCGGCCCGGCCACGGGAAACGGCCAGGGCATGCAGACCGCCGAACCCTTCGATGATAAAGGAGGCGGAGGTCGTGCCGTAGTAGGCGGCCTCCAGAGCGTTTCCGGTTTCGCTATAGCCAATCGAAAAACCGCCACAAAAAGAGTCGCCGGCCCCGGTCAGGTCATCGACATTGGCTGAATAGGGTGAAATTTCGTGGAAATTATCGGATTCTCGCTCATACAAGGTGGCCCCGTGATCGCCCTGTTTGATGATGACGATTTTGGGGCCTCTGGCCGCAACTTCCCGACAGAAGACGCGAATATCATAGCTGGGCATCAGGCTTTCCGCTTCGGCCTCACTGGGCATGAAGGCATCGGCCCGTCGCAGTAGTTTTAATAATCGTGGCTCATCTAGGTTGCCATTGACCTGATAGGGCAAAATATCGACGGAGACAAAAATGTTCGGTTTTTTTTCCAGATACTCTATCCAGGCCAAAATCGTTTCCAACCGCATCGGACAGAGGTGGATCGAGGCGACATCCCACAGATGCGGGGGTATTTCCTGGGGCAAGGGAGAGTTGCGGATATGCACGCGACGGGCCGCCTCGCTGTAGGCCGTCGCCTCGGTAGGGGTCAGGGGATTGCTACTGTAAGGGCTAGGTGTGAGCAGGACCACCTCGGTATTGCGCGAGAAATAACGGCGATACCCGCTGACCTCATAGATCGTCCAGGCTCTCAGGGTCTCCTCATCTTTAGCAATCAGGCCCGCTGTATCAATTGCACTCTGGCTGAGAGTTTTTGTATAGTCACCCGGCCAGTCGTAGCCAACGACCGCCACAATGCCAACCTGACTCGACCATATATTCGCCCCGACAGCCGCATAAAGGGCATTGCCGCCGGGATCAGCCATACTGGTTCGGCCATCTGCATAAACGGTATCATTTAAAGCCAGGGAGCCAACATAAAGATGTTTAGCCGACAAGTTAGCCTCCAAAATTATATCTGAGGATAACATAAGTTAGGAAAGGTGTCAATCTATTTTCGATGATAGAGACGGACACCCTGTCACTCTTATTTTTTGCCTCCCGCTCTGAGGTAGACTATAATGCTCCCAAATATTGTCTCAAGAT
>CAZWZZ010000108.1:5870-11737 GCA_964638395.1 uncultured Caldilineaceae bacterium | reverse complement strand
AGGGTACGGATTATGAAAAATTTATCATTTTTGATTAATCGAACCATCATACCGCCCTGATAAACTAAAGCCCAAACTGTGACACATTTCGCATGGTATCTATTTGTATCTATTTTGTAGGCGTCAAGTACATCTTGAACAACAACACTACAGCGAATTAAGAAAGGAACGAATAAAAAATGACCTAAATTTGTTTTTTCTCCATTCGTTATAGTGTTTGGGGTGTTCAACATTTCTTTGACCCTTACACTATTTGTATCTATTTGTATCTATTTGGAGGTTCCGCCTGATGTCATCAAGAAAGCAATGGGTTGTTCGCATTATCGGCGCGATAGCCGTCATCGGTTTCATCGGCTTCTTAGTCATCCAATTTCTACCGATTCGCCTCCGCACCAATCCCCCCGTCGTTCAGGAACCGGCCTGGGACAACCCGGAGACCCGCGCTTTGATGGAGCGGGCCTGCTACGACTGTCACTCAAACGAGACGAAATGGCCGGCCTATGCCTACGTCGCCCCGGTCTCCTGGCTGATCGTCGGCGAGGTCAATCACGGGCGGCACGAATTGAATTTCTCCCGCTGGGGAACCGGCGAGAATGAGATAGACGAGGCGGTTGAACTCATTTTTGAAAATGAAATGCCACCCCGCCAATATCTTTTGTTACATCCCGAAGCGCAATTGAACGAGGCCGAAGTCGAGCAGTTGGTGGCCGGTATCCGGGCCACGTTTGGGCCTGGCGAAGGCGGCGAGTATGGCGAAGGTGACGAGCGGGCGTATGAAGATGAAAGATATGATGATGATGATGATGATAAATACGAGGAGGAACACGAGAATGATGATTAATCTGTTGCAGTCAATTCGATTTTCGCTCAAAGGGGATTGACAAATCCCCGTTTTAGCTCGGATTTGGCAATCCGAGCCGAGCAATTTGTATCTACTGGGCCTGGTTGGTTGGCGAGCGGCTATGGGATGCCGGTTAGAAAATAATTAATTTAACAACCCCACACACAACTTAGAGAAAGGGTAATTTTATGAAGAAGTTGCAAGGATGTACATTACTGGTTCTGTTCACTTTACTTTTCGGTCTACCTATGACCGTTCTGGCCGACGAAGATGATCTGGAATGGAAAGGGCTGGTCAGCCAGCGCCCATCAGACACGACCGTCGGCACCTGGATCGTTGGCGGCGTCACCTTCGAGGCCACGGCGGCCACCGAAATCGACGAGACGGATGGCCCTCTGGCTGACGGTACGTGCGCCGAGGTGGATTACATCGTCGTCAACGGCAGCAACCAGGCCACCGAAATCGACAGCGAGCCAGCTTACGAATGTAACAGCAGTGGTGGTGATGATGACGATGATGGTGACGATGGCGATGATGGCGATGATGGCGACGATGGCGATGATGGCGACGATGGCGACGATAGCGATGATGACAGCCGTTCATCCCTCAAAATTTATGCCGTCATTAACAGCTTTCCGGCAGCTCCCTACAGCGGTGCGTGGAGCATCGGCGGCGTGACGTATACGGCCGACGCCAACACCGAGTTCGATCAAGAGGATGGCCCATTTGCCGTCGGGCGCTGTGTCGAAGTGGAGTACGTAGACAGCACCAAGCGAGCCATAGAGATCGAAACCGAAGACAGCTATAAGTGTGACGGTGAGGGCGTGCCGGGTGATACGGCGTATCAGAAAACCTACGGTATCCTGAATGCTTTCCCCGCCAATCTGGTCGGCACATGGACCATCAGCGGCACGACCTACACCGCTACGGCGGCCACTGAATTTGAGCAAGAAGAAGGCCCCTTCTTTGTCGGACGCTGCGTCGAAGTAAAATATCAAAGTGGTACGACCCAAGCTATCGAGATTGGCACGGAAGAAGCCTACAAATGTAACACCACCGGCGGCAGCCCTGTCGAGAGTGAATTTTACGGCATCATCCAGGGTGTGCCCGCCGATCCGCAGAATGGGACCTGGCAAATTGGCGGCGGCAACTTCATCAGCAACGCCGTGACGGACTTAAACGATGAGGATGGATCGCTCGTCGCCGGAACCTGTGCCGAGGTCGAGTTCTATGAAGACACCAACGGTGACCGCATCGCCACCGACATCGACAGCGAAGAGGCTTACAAGTGTGGCGACGGTTCCTACACGAATGAAGTCTATGGCCGCATCACCACCTATCCGATGGGTTTATATGGAACCTGGGTTCTGGACAACGGCCAGAGTTATGAAGCCACCGCCGCCACGCAGTTTGAACAGGATGATGGTAGCTTTGCGGCCAACGTCTGTGTCAACGTCGAGTATTACCTCGATGGCGGCGTGCATAAAGCGACCAAGATCGAGACGGATGATGATTGTGACGACGGGAATGATCGACCGGGAACCAGCAAGGTGTACGCTACCGTTTCCAGCATCGCCGGTGATACCTGGACCATCGGCGGAAATGAGTATCAGGCTACTGCCTCAACCGAAATCGAAGATTCGCCCCAGGTCGGCGATTGTGTCGAGGCTGAATACAGCAGCAGTGGCGGGGTCAGAACCCTGCTTGAGGTGGATGTTGAAGATGCTTACAAGTGTCAGGTGAGCCAGGAAGACGACACCGAGCAGTTCAAAGCCTACGGCATTGTGGAAACGTTGCCCGGCAGCGGCTTGATCGGCACGTGGCAAATTAGCGGCGTGACCTACGAAGCCGACAGCAGCACTGAGTTCGACCAGGAGTATGGCGCATTTGCCGTCGGCGCTTACGTCGAGGTCAAATACACCTCGGGCAGCAACACCGCCACCGAAATCGAGACCCACGTCGCACCGGGGGCCGGTAAAAAGACTATCTTTGGCACCCTGGATGATCGTCCTGATGATGATTGGGGGGATTGGCAAATCGACGGGAATACCTATCCTGCCGATCCGGCCATCGAGGTTGATGACACAGATGCGGCTCCGCTGACTGTTCTGGCCGTCACTGAAGGGGAGACCGTAGCCGTCAACGGCTACCGTAGCAACGGCCAAACCTTCATTACCTCCGTGACAGGGACACAGCAGGTCTATCTGCCGCTTGTAGTGAAGTAAGGTTCATATTCTTGATTTTTACGGGACGAAAGGTGTCGCACCTTTCGTCCCTTTTTTTATTTTTCGTGAACTCTTTTGCATAGAACGTTCACATCGTCTCAAAGCTCAAGCAGTCGCCTCTAAGATTTTCTGAATCCGTATTGCCAGATCGGTCTTCTGATCCTGCGTGCCCAACATTTCATCCAGCAAAACTACGGCCCCCTCTTTGGTGGTCAGGGTCAGCAGGGCCCGATGGCCGTGGCGTTCGCCGATGGGATGAGTGACTTGAGCCTGCTGGATGTCGCTGAAAGACAACTTTCGCTCGGAGAGGGGAGGCGTTGTTTGAATGAATAACGCTCTGTCTTGCTGATCCAGGCGGATGGTACACTCTTTGGCCTCGGCCTGGCGCACGGCCTGGATGTGGCGTCTGGAGAAATGGATAGTCAGTAGCACAATACCGCCCCAGACCAGGGCCGGCAAAATGACAAACAGGGCAATGAAAAGAATTTTCACGCCTGCCGGTTGAGTCTTGACATCGAAGGCCATCGCTAACGAGGCCAATACCATCGCCACGATGACCGCCCCCAGCGGTCCCCAGATGAGCCAGGCCAGGCCCTGCACCATCGGCTCGCCCCGAACGACAAAGACCTGCTCGCCGGGTTTGTACTCCTCCCGCACCGTTGTCACCAGCCCCTTGGATTTGTTGATGATCAACCACCACGGACGTCGATATTGACCAACCATTAGGCCCCCGCCGTTTCATTCTGTTGATTGTGTCGCTGTCGCCACCAGCCATAGCCAAAGCGCCAGATAATCAGAAAGAGGGTAGTGACCGCCATCGTGACCAGAACGAAGGTGGGCATAATATGCCCCACCGGACGCCCCAGGAAAATATTACGCAGCAGCAGCGCCAGCGGCCCACCAATGACCAGCCAGGCCAGCAGCAGTCGGGGCAGCCATTGCCGCCCAGTATGAATCACCTCCGCCCGAAAGAGACCGAACCAGGGCGTGGTCACGAACCAGCCGATAACAAAGGGCGCGGCGGTGTACAGCACGGCGGCCAGGTCGAAAATAGAGAGGGCGTGGCTGCCGCGGCCAATCCAGACGAACAGCAGCAAGGCCAGCACATCCCCCCCGGCCAAGATGGCCACCTCTTTGAAATCGGTTTGTTGTTGATCGCTTACGTGTTGTTGCATTGTGGGTTGTCCTTAATAATAATTTCCTTAACAGATTGTGACGATTCTACACAAAAGCGCCTTAATGGACAAATAGGGAAAAAGAGAAGTTTCTAATTTCTTACCAGCCGAGGCAGAAGCCGGATTTCCTCGACGCGGAAGAGAAGGCTGGCGATGAGATAGGCGCTGAGGCCGAGAAGTCCGCCGCCGGTAGCGATAAATAGGGGAGAGAGGGTGGGCAGGGCCGTGGTGAAGGCGACCACAGCCAGGCCCATTACGGTGGCGGCCAGCAGCGTTCGTAGTAGGGTGCTGGTGATGGCCTCGGCCTGGATGCCGCCCAACCGCCGGTGGGCGATGACGAGCATAATTAGCACCTCGACCGTCACCGCCAGACCGTTGGACAGGGCCAGCCCGCCCGCCCCCAGCGGCCGGTACAGGGCGAAGGCCAGGCCGATGTTGAGAACCATGCTGACCAGCGAACTCAGAAAGGGCGTGACAGTATCTTTTTGGGCATAAAAAACGCGGTTGACCACCTCCAGGGCCGAATGAGCGATGAGGGCCACGGCCCAAAATTGGAGGGCTTGGTAAACGGCGGCGGTCGAGTCGGGACCGAATTGACCCCGCTCGAACAGCAGTTGGATGACGGGCCGGCCCAGCACAATCAGGCCGACCATGGCCGGAATGGAGAGGGCCAGAATGATGCGTAGCGTCTGGGCCAACGTTTGGCGCAGGGCCAGACGGTCATTGCGGGCGGCCAACTCCGATAGCGTCGGGAAAAGGACGATGCCGATGGCCGAACCGATGAGCGTTTGGGGCATCTGCATCAAATCCCAGCCGTAATCGAGGGCCGAGACGCCCCCTTCGCCCAGAAAAGAGGCCAGATTGAACATCACGATGAAATTGATCTGGATGACGATGATGTTCAACACCCGTGGCCCCATCAAGCGTAGAATGTGACGCAAGTCGGGGTCATTCCAGCCGAAAATGGGCCGGTAGCGCAGGCCGTAGCGCAACAGCCCCGGAACCTGGATCAGTAGATGGCCCAGCGCCCCCAGAATAGCTCCGTAAATCAGCCCATACACCCCAAACGGTTCGGTCAGGAAAAGCGCCCCGACGATGATGCCGCCGTTGTAGATTAACGGAGCGAGGGCCGGCAGAATAAAATGTTGGCGGGTGTGCAAAATAGCCCCGACCAGACTGCTAACGCTGAAAATAATCGTGGAGAGGAAAGTCAGCCGCATCAGGTTGGCCGTCAGGATTTGATTATCGGGGGTGAAGCCGGGGGCCACCAACCAGCGCACCAGCGGCAGGGCCAGCACCGCGCCAATGACAGCCAACGCCATCACCGCCAGCAGTAGCGTGTTCAAAACGCTGCTGGTCAGCCGCCAGCCGTCGGGGTCGTCGGCAGGGCGGTGAGTCAGCCGCTCGCTGAGGATGGGAATAAAGGCCGTGCCCAACGCGCCCCCGGCCAGCAGCATAAACAGGATGTCCGGCAGCCGGAAGGCGGCTACAAAGGCGTCATTCTCGCTGCCGGTTCCAAAAGTGCGGGCAATCGCCATCTGCCGCCCGATGGCCAACCCCTTGTTGAGGAGAAAGGCCAGCATCAAAACGGCGGTCGAGCGGATTAGATGCTTGACACGAAGGGGG
>CAZWZZ010000108.1:0-5770 GCA_964638395.1 uncultured Caldilineaceae bacterium | reverse complement strand
GATCAGGCTTCGGCATAATTGGAGTAACCGGCGACCCGCTCGATGGTCTCTTCGGTCACGGCCTGCTCGAAGCTGCGGAAGCCGGCCACCTCGAAGCCGTGGCGGGTGGCGATGTTGAACATCGTCTGGGCCTGGGCCAGACTGATCGACTTGCCCAGCGTGTAGCTCTCATACCGCCCGGCCAGGGCCAGGCTCATCGTTTCAGCCATACAGGCAAAGGCCATCCCCGGCGGAAAGCCAAAGTCGAAATTGAAGTTGACCCGACCGGGGATGCGGATCATCCCCCCTTCGATGACCAGCACATCGGGCCGTTCGGCCACCACCTGTTGGGAAACATCGCGGGGACGGGCTACATCACACACAACCGCCCCCGATTTGAGATGATGTGGCTCGATGATCGTCTCCAGAGCATTGGTCACGGTCAGCACCATTTCGGCCTGGCGCAGAACCGCCATATCGGTACTAAGCCGCACCTGGCCCTGCCCCTGCCCTTGCACCAGAGCCTGCACCTGTTCCAAAGCAGCCCGATTGCGGCCCACGAGGATGATCTCGGCCACTTGTGGTCCCAACAATTGGGCGCACACCTGACCGATAGTGCCGGTCGCACCGACTACAGCAGCGGTCGCTTGCCGGGGATCGAGGCGCATACGGCGGGCCGCTTTAAGCGTACCATCGACCGCCGTGGCTACGGTGTAGCTGTCCCCGGTCGTCACCGGAATGTCCAAATGGCGGGCAATGGTCTGGCCGCCATCGCCGACGACGGCTGTAAAGCCACCCAGCCCCAAAATTTTGGCCCCCAATTTTTGGGCCAGTTTACCGGTTTGGATGACCTTTTTGTAGACAACGCGGGGCGGTAGGGTGACCATCTGGTGGGGCGTCAGCGGACAGGCGATGAACCACCCTTCGATTTCTTTGCCCGTGGCCTGGGAGGTGATGCCGGTGATGTGGGAGATATAGACCGGGGGAAAGTATTGGGACAGAAAATTGATCGCCGGTTCGGGGAGGACTTTACCGAGTAAAGGATATTTACGCTGCACATCCCGTTTGGGGTTGACCGGATGTATAATGAAGGCAAAGTTGTCCATCGCGTTGCTGGTCCATTTCTTGTAGGTTAAAGGATACCGCTTGATTGTACCCTGACCGGCTTAAAACGCAAAAGGGTTGAAACTATGTAGTTTTCATTTTTAACGTAAAACGCGAAACGTAAAGCCTGCCCGATGGGACAAAGACATTACGTTTTGCGTTTTACGCTTTACAGACGTTTTGAGCCATTATTTTCTTGGGGATGCCTGAGCTAACTACGTCCCGAAATAGCGATCCCCAAAATCCCCCAGGCCGGGGACGATAAACTTCTGATCGTTCAACTCGCTGTCGATAGCCGAGGTGATGATATTGATATCGGGATGATCTCGTTGAATGGCCTCGATGCCCTCCGGCGCGGCCACGATGCAGACGAAGGTGATGCTTTCCGCCTTTTTCTCCTTGATAACGGTCACCGTCTCGTTGAGCGAGCCGCCGGTAGCCAGCATCGGATCGAGGACGATGATCTTGCTGGAGGCAAAAATCTGGGGCAGCTTTTGGTAATACTCACGGGCCTGAGCCGTCTGCTCATCCCGCTCCAGACCGATGAAGCCGACCGAGGCCGCCGGCAGAAAATCTTGCAGGGCAAAGAGCATGGCCAGCCCGGCCCGCAGCACCGGCACGACCACAATATTATCGGCCAGTTGGTGGCCGGTCATCGGAGCCAGCGGCGTCTCGATGGGCTTGTCGGTCAGACTCAGATGCCGGGTCGCTTCGATCAGCAAAATCTTGGACACGATCCCGGCGTGGCGACGGAAAGCCACGGTCGAGGTCTCCTTCTCCCGCAAAATGGTCAGCGAATGTTCGATCAAAGGGTGGGACACGGTAACTAATCTTTCCATAAGGCAACTCCTCTGTTGTAATTTGTGGACAATAAAAAGCCCAACACGTTGACGATCACGTGTTGGGCTTTGGTCAAAAAGTGACCCGACTCTGGCGGGAATCGGGTCACTTCGGTCGCTTCGATTGAATTTACGCGACGCCCCCAGGCGGTCATAGACCCTCCTCTAAAACTGTCGTCATAGTAGCACGGTCAGCAATTAGGGGCAAATTTCTTTGAACCTGGCTCATACTGCGTCACAAAGTGGATTGAAATCGAACACCGGCCCATCCAAACAGGTCAACCAGCCATCACCCACCTCGCAACTCCCGCATAAACCGATGCCACAGCGCATATGGGCCTCCCAGGCCAGTTGGTAGGGAATCGACCCCGCCTGGCAAACCGCAGCTACCGCCGCTAACATCCCCGTCGGCCCACAGGCGTAGACGACAGCGGGTCGGGTGGTTGAATCAGCCAAAACCTCGGCCATCGCTTCGGTCACTTGTCCCCGCAATCCCACTGAGCCATCCTCCGTCGTCAGATAGAGCGGCACACCCAATGCCTCGAATTGATCGGCCAGAAGCAACTGGCCCTCCCCTCGCGCTCCGATAATCATTGTGGGCTGATGGTGCGCTTCTTCTATAGCCGTTTTCGCGAGATAAAACAGCGGCGCTACGCCATACCCCCCACCGATTTGCAATATCTTCTGGCCGGGTTGATCCGGTAAGTTGTACCCTATCCCCAGCGGCCCCCGCAGCCACAGCCGGTCCCCCAGGCGCAGCCGGTGAACCGCATGGCTAAACGGCCCCACGGCAGCGATGGTTAGCCGAATGGGGTCGGCCCCGGCCAGGCTAAAGGGCTTCTCATCCACCCCCGGCAGCCAGGCCATCACAAATTGACCCGGCCTGGCGTCGAGCGCCCCGTCGAGGGTGAAGGTTTTGGTGGTCACGTTTTCAGTTTTGATGTGAGTTATTTTCAGAGCGGTTGGCAAATGAAATTGTGTCATCAGATTTTGCCTGTCAACGCCACCAATCATCGTCGTCATCATCGCCATCATCGTCATCGTCATCGTCGTCGTCATCATCGTTGTTGTCGTCATCATCATCACCGCCACCGCCGCCGGTCGGGTTATTGTAGACGCTACAATGGCCGGGATCCCAGACACACTGCCCCCAGGTTCCATCCGCCTGACATTGGCTGACATACTCAACGGGGCAGAAGGAGGGGCTACAGCCACTCCACTGGCCGGGGTTACACTCTTGAAACGTCGGTTCGGGCGTTGGCGTTGCAGTAGGAGCGGGGGTGGGGGGGGGCGGGGCCGGGGCCTGGATCAGAGGCACGTCAGCGACATCTTCGGCGTCGATGAAATTGCCGGAAACCCAGCCAAAGTCGCTGGCGGCGCTGAGATACTCGATGCGCCACCAGCCGCTATTCTGGCCGCTGATGTCAACCTCATTTTCTGCTTGAACCTGACCGATGATCGGGTAGATCAGCCCCGGCCCGCTGCGGACATTGAGCCGGTTGGCGGTGACGATGCCTCTGGGATCGACTGGGGCGGGGGTCGCTTCCGGCGTGCCTGTCGCTTCGGGTAACCCTTCGACGATGTTGTAAAAGGCCTGGGCCGAGGCATCGCCTTGCACGGTGCGGGCCAAAACCGTGACCGAATTTTCGTCGGCCAGGCCGCGAGGCATAAAGAAGCTGACGGTGAACATGCCCTCGTCATTGGCCATTGTGTTGGCGATGGCGAACTCCTCGCCCTCAAAAACCAGATAGATCACCACCTGGCTATCGGCGGCCCAATTCTGACCGTTAACCGTGACCGGGATGCCCGTCGGCCCGGTAAAGGGATCGAGCAGAATGACCCCGCCTCCTTGCAGGTTGGCCAGGCTCAGATGGGTACTTGCGATGTCTGCCTGGCTGAGGGGAGCCTCTTGGTCAAGGGTGTAGCTCTCTGCCTGAGAGGGCTGGCTAAAGCTGATGATTGACAAAACCGAGGCCAGGCTGAGGATGCCAATCAGAACAATTCTCAAGATGGCGTTTTGTTTCATAGAATAATCTGCTTTCCTCCGATTGGGCCTCACTATTTCAACTCCTCGCCCGGTTCACCGGGCCGCTGCAAGAACGCCCGGCCATCCTCCGGTACAATCCAGACCACACCCACTTTGCCCCCGACCACGGTGAAACTGCGGTTGAGCGCGAACGGCTCCACATCATCCACCTCGACCGGGGCGGACCAGGTGGCCTGATATTCGCCGGGCGACAGAGCGATTATCACTTCCTGGCGGGGGTTGACGGTCAATTCTTCGCCCCCCCCAAATTGTCCGCCCGATAGAGTCAAGGTTGAGGGAATATTGGCCAGACTACGATTACCGGCTACCAACAGCGATTTACCCCCGACCGGGACCAGGTAGGGAGTTTCCAAAGAGGTGACGGAGGGGGGCGTGAATTGAGTATTGTCTTGATTGCCCGGATCGAGCAACTCGGCATAGACATAATCCTTCTCCGGCACAATCCAACTGAGGGCTACCCGTCCCGGAAAGGCGATAAACTTCCGGCCAAATCCTTCGTGGTTGGGAGAGGTCCACCTCGCTTGATACTCACCCGACGGCAACTCGAAGCGGATCTCCTCCCCGGCCTCGAGGGTGAAACTCTCCCCGGCCTCCCCAAATTCCCCACCGGATAGGGTGACGGTGGCCGTTATATCGGCGTGGGTCCGGTTGCCGATGATAATCAGCATCTCCTCGATGGGGATGACCGGCTTGCTCCGCGCCACGACCACCGGTTCGTTGAGCATGGCTTGGGCCTCCTCGCCGGGGGGGATGCACAACACCTGCCCCACCTCAATCAGGTTGGGGTTGGTGATGGCGGCGTACCGGTCATTATCCTGAGCCGCCGTGTTGGTGGCGTTGACAATGGCGGTGTAGGCCAGCACCTCGCCGAAATATTTTTGAGCGATAGTACTGAGCCAGTCGCCGCTCTGCACCGTGTAATCCTCAGTGCAGGTGGACACCTGGGGGAACGGCGCAGCGTTACCAACCCCGACAAAGAAAACCAGCAGAAAAATAATCCCGCTGACCACCCCAATCGATTTTTTCAGAAGCATAGAGCGTCTCCTCTTGGCTAAAAGCTGAATCTGCCCACGAGCTTAAACGTTCTCCATCATACATCAGCCCCCGACAATTGCAAAACTGTTGTTTAGAGCAACAAAAAACGGGCGACACCGGTATGGTGTCACCCGTTTTTTTGTCATCGTTACGATCTAATGATTGGCTAATTCTACAATGTCACATTAACATAATCTGACCCTGAAAAGCCCCCCCAGCCCCCCAAAGGGGGGAGCGAAGCCAGAAATTCCCCCCGCTGGGGGGCTAGGGGGGCGAATGTGACATTGTCGATCTAATGACTGGTCTGCTTTATCTTCCGCCGCTGTACGGAGGGGGCTTTCTTTTTGGGTTCCCGGCCCAACGCCATAGCCAGGGCATCTTCAACCTCCTCCGGCGTCGAATCGGTCACGATTTTGGTAATCAGCCGGTAGGCATCATCTTTGGACATTTCAGAAATCGGCGCATCGACCGGGATTTTGAGCCGCTTCTTGAACTCTTCACATTGATCTTGGTCAACATTTCGCAAGAGTGCGGCCAGGTAGCGTGTCTGTAGGTCTGTAATAGGGTTGCTCATGTAAGTTCCACCTCGCTAATGTATTTGCCCCGCTTATTTCCCTCCAACAGTTCTGCCGGAAATAACGTTCTAACCTGCCGAACAGCCTCTTCTCAGTAATTTCGGCACGCCCGACGAGATTCTTCCCCAGTATAACGTGTTATGTTCAGCCGGTGAATAGGCCAATAGGCCCGAAAAATGAATTTTTCATAA
>CAZWZZ010000107.1:0-11741 GCA_964638395.1 uncultured Caldilineaceae bacterium | reverse complement strand
TTTTTTTGCTATGAGTTGTACATTGCTGTGGAGGAGCGAGGCGTTATGTCAACAGCGGGAGGGCAGAGAAAGCGGGTTGTGCTTTCGGCACACCCCGGTCAAATAGGCGAGTTGGCAGCATGGGCTACATTCCATCAAGATATGTTAGCCCGCTGCGAGGTCTACGTGGCCGAGGCTTCGTATCAGACGATGCTGCCGACCTTAAAGGTCAATCTGATTAATTTTTCAAATGGGTGGTTGAGCGACCGGTCAGGCCCATCTTTCGATCTGTTGGTCTTTTTGTGGAACGTGTCCCCTGTGAGCGATACGTCGCCTCACAAACTGTTGTTAGACGCGGCCATCCAACAAAATATCCCGATTGCGGCTAATCGGGCCGCTGCCGATTTTATCTTTCCGGCCTATCTATTGGATGAGTGATTTCTTGCAAACATCTGACCGCTTCTCCCGTCACCCGGCCAATGGATTGCAGCCAACCGGCGGTAGCCGGGTAGTGAAAGCCGATGCAGTATAGGTGGGGATTGCGGGTCGAGCGCCAACAGGCATCCAGGCGGGGGGAGCCATCCTCATCGAAATCAAGCTGCCCATCGAGGAAATCGAGGGTGGGCCGGTAGCCGGTAGCTAAAATCACGGCGTCGAAATCGGCCTGTTGACCATCCACAAAGCAAATCGTTTCCGGCCCGGCGAAACGATCAAGGCCCGGATAGACCGTCACCTGACCGGCGGCGACCGCTTCCGGCAGTTCGTAGCCGACGACGGGATAGGCGTCGATGTGTTGGCCGGAAGCCGGAGGCAGGCCCAGGTGGGTGAAATCCTTTCGCACGGCAGACAGCAGCCACTCCCCCACCGGGCGGGGCGCGGTGCGGAAGAACCAGGCCAGGCCATTCATCGCCAGGGCCGAGGTGGGATAGGGCACAAAATCGACGCCGCTACGGACGGCAATGGCTGAGGTAACGCCCTGCTCGCTCAGTTGGACGGCAATTTCCGAGCCGGAGTTGCCGACGCCAACGACCAGGACCCGCTGCCCGGCGAAGGGCCGGGCATTGTGGTAGTCATTGGCGTGTAAAATGCGCCCCTGAAATCGGGCTTGCCCCTCGAAGTGGGGACAGTGGGGTGTACTCCAGATACCGGTGGCCGCCATCACAATGTCCGCCTCAAACGGTTCCCGGTTCGTTTCCAGCCGCCATTTTTCCGCTCCATTTCCCGCTGCATAAGTGGCCGCCAAAACCTCCACGCCGGTTTCGATGTTCAACTGAAAGTGGCGGGCATACGCCTGCAAATAAGCGTGAACCTGCGTCGCCGAGGGAAAGGCGGGATAATCCTCCGGCATCGGCAGGCCGGGCAGGGCCGAGACCGCCTTCAGGGTATGCAGATGCAGCCCCTCATATTGATTACTCCAGGTCGAGCCAACCTCATCTTTTTCCAGAACGCAGTAGGGCCAGCCCCGCTGTTGCAGGCGATAGGCCGTGGCCAGACCGGCCGGACCGGCCCCGATAACGATAATCATGCCCTTACCTCAGCCACTTGAAGACTTTTCTCAAGCCCACCAGAGCCAACGCCGTAGCCGTGGTCGCCCCGGCGGCGACGGCGATTTTTTGTTGCGTTTCATACTGCTCGTTGGCCCGCCAGCCCAGCCAACCGGAAAAGGCTTTTTTGATGGTCGGCGTCAGGCGAGTGCGGTTGTAGCCATCGGCCACCTTTTTGATGGCCTCGGCCTGGGTCGGGTAGGGATGGATGACTTTGGCCAGCGTCTTCAAGCCTAGCCCCCCAACCATCGCCGTGGTGATCTCGTTAATCATCTCTCCGGCGTGGCTGGCGACGATGGTCGCCCCCAAAATTTTATCCGTCCCCTGCTGCACGTGAACCTTGACGAAGCCTTCCTCCTCGCCGTCGGTCACGGCTCGGTGAACCTGTTCTAAGGGCGTGGTAAAAGTTTCCACCGCCAGCCCGGCCCCTTCAGCCTCGGCGGGGTACAGCCCGACGTGGGCCACTTCGGGATCGGTATAGGTACACCAGGGAATGGTCAAGGCGCTCAATTTGGCCCGCCCCATAAAGAGGGCGTTTTGGATGACGATCCGGGCGGCGGCGTCGGCGGCGTGGGTAAATTGGTACTTCATCGCAATATCCCCGGCGGCGTAAATGTTGGGGTTCGTCGTCTGGAGATAGTCGTTGACGGTCACGCCCTTTTTGTGGTATTCAACGCCCGCCGCTTCCAGGTTCAGCCCCTCGACGTTCGGCACGCGCCCGGCCGCCGACAGAATCTCGTCGAAGGCTAACGATTTCTGTTGCCCCGCATGCTCGAAGTGGATTACCTTTTGGCCATTTTCCTGGGTCACTCGTTGGAGCGTGGCCGACAGGATAAACTCGACCCCCTCCCGGCGCATCGTTCGCTCCACAATGGCCGCCGCTTCTTCATCTTCCCGGCCCAAGACCTGGGGCAGCATATCAAAAACGACCACCTCCGAACCGAGACGGCGAAACGCCTGGGCCAACTCGCTGCCGATGGGGCCGGCCCCGATGACGCCCAGACGCCGGGGCTGTTCGGTCAGGGAGAAGACGGTCTCATTGGTCAAATACCCGGCTTCAGCCAGCCCGTCGATAGGCAACTCCATAGCTCTGGCCCCGGTAGCGATGACCGCTTTATGAAAATGGAGCGTATCTTGGCCGACCTGGATGGTGTCCGGCCCGGTAAAGCGGCCCTCGCCCAGAAAAACATCGACACCCAGGTTGCGGTAACGATGGGTGGAGTCCTCCGCGCTGATTGTGGCCCGCGAACGGCGGACGTGTTCCATGACCGCCCCGAAATCGACCGTGATTTGCTCCGGCGGCACGTGGACGCCAAGGGTCGCCGCCTGTTTGACATCGGCCACGGCCCGCGAGGCCCGGATGAGCGCTTTGGAAGGGACGCAGCCCACGTTCAGGCAATCGCCGCCCATAAAGTGGCGCTCGATGAGGGCTACTTTGCCCCCCAACCCGGCGGCTGCCGCGGCCGCCACCAGGCCGGCCGAGCCGGCCCCGATGACGACCAGATTGTAGCGGGTGGCGGGGATGGGATTTTGCCAATCCGCGGGGTGAACATTGGCTAACAGGGTTTCGTTATATTTGTCTTTCGGCAACAGGGCCGGTATTTGGCTCATAGAAAATTCATCCTCCTGGGTAATGATCTCCGGTAGAGCGCACCACCCCTCGATACAACCTCGTTCCTCGGTTTACTCAGGATGCTGCGCTCTACTGATTTTTCTTATGACGATTGAATGTGTCGTTTCCTTACGCCGAGACCACCCGCTCACGCCGTTTGAAATACCGGGACAGGGCCAGGCTGGCGATGAAGATAGCGGCTGAGGTGGCCAGCACCCACGGGTTGAGCGCCGGCATCCCGCCGCCAAAGTCGCCCTCGATAGACGCGCCAAAGAGGACGAAGGAAATGGTTCCGGGGATGGAACCTAAAAACGTGGCCAGAATGAAGGCTTGCCAGTCGATGCGGAGGAACCCGGCCAGATAGTTGACCAAATCGTAGGGCAGGAAGATGAACCGCATAATCAGGATAGTCTCGAAGCTGTTTTCCCGCATCCGTTTGGCGTAACGTGCCACAAATCCGTCCGACTCCTCTGGCTCAATGGTTTCCTGTCCAAAGAATCGAGCGACCACATAGGCGATGATGGCGGACAGGTTGCTGCCCAGGACGGCGTAAAGGATACCCCAGACTGGGCCAAAAAGAAAACCGGCGGCCATCGTCAACAAGATAGCGGAGAAAAAGAGGAGAGGGCGCAGGGCATAGACCGCCAGGAAAATCAGCGGACCGTACCTGCTGTTGGCCAGGATATCGACCAGCAGTTGCACGGCAGCCAGGGGAGAGAGGCTGTTCTGGTAGGAATAAAAGCCATACCCACCCAAAAAGAGTAGCCAAAAGGTCAAAGCGGCCACTTTGTGGCCGTGCTGCTTGAGAAAAGCGGGTACTGCGATGATTTGCTTTGTTTGGGGACCGGCCTGAACCTGTTCATACTCGCGGCGAGCGTCTCTGAATAACATGGTAAATCTTCTCCTTGAACATAGTCTAAGATGCTTGGAACGGTGACCAACGTGAGAGCGACGTTGCTAGGAGCGCATGCCGGGCGACCCTGCCGGACCGGTTGCTTTAATTTTCTGAAGCCACGGTTGCAGATTTTATCACAGAGTCATCATTTGTTGTGTAAGCTGGCTCACGAAATTGACAATTTTCGCCAAAAATGTTAGAAGTGGCGGATTTTCAAAATGGGAGGCTATGCGGCAATGCATGATTTAACCCTGCGCCAGGCGCAGAAAATGGTCGATGCCTGGATCAAAACCCACGGCGGCTACTGGTCGCCGCTGTCGATTTTGGCCCAGATCAATGAGGAGGCGGGCGAAGTGGCCCGGTTGGTCAACTACCGGCACGGCCAGAAACCGCCCAAAACCGGGGAGACGGTCAAATCGCTGGATGTCGAGTTGGGCGATTTGCTCTACGCGGTCATCTGCCTGGCCAACGTCGAGGGCATCGACTTGCAGCAGAGTTTCGAGGCCATGATGTTCAAATACACGGCGCGGGATAAAGCGCGGTTTGAAAAGCAGGCGGAAGATTGATGGTTCACCAAACACGCACGTTGGGCGGCGCGCCGGCGCTGCTGGTTTATGACGGCTCACCGGGCGAGGCGGCCCGGAAGGGCTGCATCCTCTTTTTCCACGGTCTGAGCGTCTCCAAAGAGGTCAACCGGCAAGAATTGGAGGTGTTAGCCCGGCACGGCTTTTTGGCCGTCGGTATCGACAATGTCGGCCACGGCGAGCGGCGTTACGCCGATTTCGAGACGCGGCTGGCGCGGGAGAATCCCGATTTCCGGCGGAACTTCCTGAGCGCCGTGCGGGACACCGCCGCCGAGGTGCCGGCCATTCTGGATGCGCTGGCGGCGGAGGGGCTGCTCACGGCGGGCAAAATCGGCATCGTCGGCATTTCGATGGGCGGCTACATCACCTACACGGCCATCCCCCAAGAGCCGCGTTTACAGGCGGCGGTCGCCATTCTCGGCTCGCCCCGCTGGAGTCTCGATTGGCCGGAGATGCCCGCCCATCACCTGGATCGCTTCGCCGAAATCAAGCTGCTCTCCCAAACCGCCGGGCTGGATGAGAGCGTACCGCCGGAGAGGGCACGCGCCTTTCACGAACAGCTACGGGCGATGTATAATGATGACGGAGCCAGGTTTGAGTACGTCGAGTATCCCCACTCGCCCCATTTTATGCGGGAGGAAGATTGGGCGGTGTGTTGGGGGCGGACTGTAGCCTGGTTTCAACGCCATTTAGTGTAAAGACCCATAATTGACAAATATCCTGTTTCGGCATAGTCTGAGCGTATGGAAACAAAACAGCCAAAACTATTCGAGATAGACAAAGGCAGTTCACCAGCCAAACGTGTTCAAAGTGGGGAGACAACCTCTGATTTGATTATGTCAGCCCATATCGGGGGTAATGCGGAGGTCTTTCCCCAAATTTTGGCGTTGCATGTGCCTGTGGGATCAGTTGTGGCCGATGTCACCTGGGGCAAGGGTGTTTTTTGGCGAAATGTTCCTGACGACGGCCTGTACGAGGTAAAAGCGACGGATATAGCCACAGGCGTCGATTGTCGAGATTTGCCATATGATGCTGAGTCAATTGATTGTGTCGTTCTTGATCCGCCTTATATGGAAGGTTTTTATCGCAAACAAGCCGATCACAAAGCCGGCTCCGGTACTCATTCAACATTCAGAGAAGCATACTCAAATGGCAATGAGGTCAATGAAGATAAAAAAAATCGGGGGACAAAGAAGTGGCATGCCGCCGTGACTGATATGTATTTTCGGGCCGGGGAAGAAGCCTACCGTGTCCTGCGTCCGGGCGGTATTTTAATTGCAAAATGTCAGGATGAGGTCAGTGCGGGCAAACAGTGGTTAACCCACGTAGAAATCATCAATGCGTATGAGGCGATGGGTTTTTACACAAAGGATTTATTTGTGGTCGTGCGGACCAATAAGCCGGCCGTCAGTCGTCTAAAAAATCAAGTACACGCCAGAAAGAATCACTCCTACTTTCTTGTGTTTATCAAAAAATAGAGGCTTTTTCTGTTCAGTTTAAATCCAGATCAACCGGGTCCGCGCCTTGACCCTCGGTAATCATTTCATCTAAAAGGACGCGCAGATCGCCGTAAAACGGCGGTTCCGGCGGAAATGTGACCGGTACAAGGCTGGTAATGAGTTGTTCTCTGTGAACCTGACTGTATCCCCGCCAGCGCGACATTGGTAAATCGCTATTTCTGGCAAAGACAAAGTCCCATTTTCCTGCAAACGCATAACAATTGACCGCCAGAATATCAAACTCGCCCTTCCGCAAGAGGGTAGTGTTCAACATACGACCATCGGGCATTTCTATCTGTCGTCTATCACTGGCATCGACTTGGGCTTTGCCACGCCACCGTTTTTTGTCATCATCCCACTGCACGGTGGCGGTCTGGAGTGATTTCGACTCGACATCGAAGGCTTTGCCGTGATATATAACGTACAGATCCCCTTTTCGTTTTCGGTCGTGGTCGTCAAATTTCATCGTGAATGACACCTCTGGGAATGATATTATCAATTCGCGGAGTTTTAATTCGGCCACATAGCCCAGCAGCATCCCCCGTAAACTGGGGTTTTCCGCAAGCAGTTGCGTCAGTTGATCGGCTGTAATATCCCATTCATCCAGAATCGTCAAGAGTTTTTCTCCGCCAGTAGTTCTTGGATAAAAGCAAAGGGATCGATTTCAAGAGCGGCGGTTATATCGAGAAACTCGATTAAATCTAAGCGCCGTTCGCCATTTTCATATTTGGAAACAAAGGATTGGGGTCGCCCCAAAAGATCGGCCAACCGGGTTTGGGTGATGCCCTGTTTTTGACGATACTCGATCAGTAACTTTTGAAATTTTTCATATCTGGGGCTAGACATTGAGGTAGTCATAATCGTCCAATCTGTTTTCCCCAGAATTATAATAACCCAAAATCGAATATCCCAAGTTGGGATACTGTTTTTAGGACAGCAACCCGTGACAGAAAATTATCGCTACATCATCAAAGAAGCCGTCTTCGACGAAGCGAGCTTTATCAAGCTGGTCTGCAAGGGGAAGCGCAAGGGACAACCGCCGCCGCTCTGGCAGGCGATCACCGTCCGGCCCGTGCTGCTCACCGAGGGGCGGCATCTGCAATTTACCTACTTCGACGGCCACCAGACCGTCACCAAAAATTATCAAGGCGACGAGGCGCTGGCACCGCTGGATGAGGCGCTGGCAATGCCGTTCAACAGCCTCAGTCTGCACGCGACCGGCGAGACGCTGGCCGTGCAGATCACCAAAAAGGGCAAGGCCATCCTCCATCGTCACCAAACCGAGGAGCGCCCCCCGCCCGATTTGGCCCACGACCGGGAAAAGGAGTCGCCTATCCCGGCCAACCAACCCAATCCGGTGCTGCATGCGCTGGGCATTATGCGGCAGGATGGGACGATCAAGGCCGGGATGCAGGGCAAGTTCGCCCAGATCAACAAGTTTCTCGAACTGTTGGAGCATACCGACGAGCTGGACAATTTCGAGCGCAGTCCGCTCAACATCCTCGACTGCGGTTGCGGCCACGCCTATTTGACGCTGGCGACCCACTACTACCTCAACGAAATTCGAGGGCTGCCGGCCCGCATCATCGGCATCGACGTCAACGAGCGGTTGATGGAGAAATGCACCGGCATTGCCGCCGGGCTGCCGGGCTGCGAGGCTCGCTTCTGGGCATCGAGCATCATTGAGTTTGCGCCGGAGGAAAAACCTGATATTATCTTTGCCTTGCACGCTTGCGATACGGCCACCGATGAGGCGCTGGCTCAAGCCATCCGCTGGGGCACGCGCCTTATTTTGAGCGTTCCCTGCTGCCACCACGATCTCAACCCGGAGATCGAGGCTCCTCTGTTTCGCCCGGTCCTGCGGCACGGCATCCTCCGGGAGCGGCTGGCCGATCTGTTGACCGACTCCTTCCGGGCGCTGATTTTGCGGATTATGGGCTATCGCACGGATGTGATCGAGTTTATTTCGACGGAGCATACCGCCCGCAACCTGATGATCCGGGCGGTCAAGTCGGTCGAGCCGGGGGAGCGGCAATTTGTAGAGGAGTATGAGGTGTTGAAGACGTATTGGGGTGTGACCCCTCATTTAGAGAAATTGTTAGGTGAGGAGTTTTACAAAAATCTATGACGACTGAAAAATATTCCGGCTGGTTTGTCATCATCGTCGCGGTGTTCGTCACCTGTCTGATCGTGGCCAACATCATCGCCGTCAAGCTGGTCGGTATCTATGGTCTGGTCATTCCGGCGGGGACGATTGTCTTTCCGTTGAGCTACATCTGCGGGGATGTGTTGACCGAGGTGTATGGCTACCGCCGGGCGCGGCAGGTGATCTGGCTCGGCTTCGGCTGTAATCTGCTGGCCGTTGTGGCTATTTGGTTGGGACAGGAGTTACCGGGCGCGGTTTTCTGGGACGCTCAAGAGGCGTATGAGCGGATTTTGGGCTTCACCCCCCGACTGCTGCTGGCCTCCTTCATCGCTTATCTGTTCGGTCAATTTTCCAATTCGTGGGTCATGGCCAGGATGAAAATCTGGACGCAGGGGCGCAATCTGTGGGCGCGGACCATCGGCTCGACCGTCATCGGCGAGGGGCTTGATTCGCTGATTTTCGTCCTGATTGCCTTCAGCGGCATTATCCCGGCGGCGGGCATGCTGTCGGCCATCATCACCCAATGGCTGTTCAAGGTAGCCTACGAAACGCTCGTCACCCCGCTGACCTACGTCGTGGTCAACTTCCTCAAACAGCAGGAGGGGATTGATGTGTATGATCGGGATACGTCCTTTAATCCGTTGACGTTGGGGTGATAAACAATGCGTCCCAACAGGTCGGTAGCGGTCTATTTAATCCGGGTTTATGGCGAAAATCGTCGTTCTGCTCTCTCCTCGCTCCTAATTCAGGCATAGCTTTTTAGCAGAGAAATGTTACTTGATAATCCCCTATCAATCACTAAAAAAGTACCATCATCCCTTATATTCGCCTTGCTGATCTTCATTCCTGGCGTTTATGCTCTTTATTTAGCTATCAACTCCGGAGAAATTTCCAGACAGGATTACTGGGGTATTATGGGCGGCTATCTTACAATTGATGGTTTTTCTCATCATCCGGCTGATTGGCTACAACCTCAAAATGGTCACCCGATACTTATCCCCAAGCTGATTTACGCTCTCAATGTTATTTTTACCCAGGGATCAAATATTAGCTTGTCCTTGATCGCCTGGTTTTTGGCCCTTCTCCAGGCGTTTCTATTGGTTAAACTGCTGCCTCCGACCATCCAGAACCGACGGATTATAGCTGTTTTGATATTTAGTATCAGCGCCTTTAGTTTTACACCCAGTGCAGATAACTGGACCCTTGGATTTAGCGGCGTTCACTGGATTGGGGCCAATGTATTTGCCATTGCTTCAATTGCCTGTTTAACCACCTACTGTCGTCAGGAAAACGTGATGTGGGTTTTTGGCAGTTTGGTTTTCGCAACAGCGGCTACGTTTACCTATGGCACAGCGTTTGTTCTATGGCCAGTTTTGTGTGTTGGCGCTTTTTTGATACTACCCCGGTGGTGGGTGATTGTATCCTATGTTGGGGGAATGATTTTTATATATATCAATTATGTTCCGGGAAATGAGCCTCAATTAGATATCCTGATGTCGTTTTCGGAAAGAACAAATCTGTTGATTCTTTACACCCTAACTTATTTGGGCGCAATTTTCACCACAAACAACATAGGAGCGCCCCTGATTGGCTTTATTGGCTTGCTGCTTGGGGTGATAATAATTGGCCATTTATTCCTGCATAATACCAAAAAACTTCGTTTAGATTTGTTCCCGTGGTTACTATTACTCGCCTACACGGTCGGAAATGCTGCGTTAACGGCTCTGAGCCGGTCCCATATGGGGATAGAACAAGCTATGCGCTCACGATATACCTCAATAACCTGTTTGTTCTGGATTGGTTTGATCGTTATTGTGATATATTACTTGGGCACGATTGGGGCCAAGTGGTCATCCTACAAATTTGTCCCAACTTTTGTCGTTCTGGGAATCTTAATTGTTGCGATGTATGGACTTGGGGCCGAACGTCAGAAAGACTTTCGGCATATCCTGCGGCTCCAACAACCAACGATGTTGTCGGTCAACCTGGGTATCCCTGATGAAGTGGCTGTCGTTCACTCAATCACGCAAGTGCCCGGACAATTTTTCACAATGATTCCAACCTTACAAGCCCACAACCACATACCCTTTCACAAAAAAAGTAATTCTTGTGGGCTGGTGGATCAACCAATCTCTCAAGAGTTTCTCATTCAAACCCCACAAAACAAGGTCAGGGGAAATTTCGACTTCTTGGATAGATTTAAGAAGTATGGCGCTAGAGCGGTAGGTTGGGCGTATAGTGAAGAACGAGATATTGAATGTATCGCTTTACTCAATGAGGATAACATTATTCGCGGCTTTGCCTTTCCCGGATTTTATCGTCCCGATATCGCCGAAACGCTCCCTCTGGCAGACTCACAAACCGGCTGGATGGGGTATGCCCGTGCATCATCGAGCAACGAAGAGCTAACGGCCTACGTATTATTAGCCGGTGATGAGCATTGGGTTGCTTTGGCAGGCCAACATTCTCTGGAAGATCCTGGGCCGGTGAATGGGGCGGTATATACGGCTATGGTATTACCGCCCCCCTGACGACTAATCCTCACTCGCTACCGGCAGCGTCAGCGTCACCCGCGTGCCCCCCTCGGCCAAATTCTCGGCCCGCAGCGTGCCGTCGTGTTGAGCAATCAGATAATTGCTGAAAACCAGCTTCCACTCCGGCGTGCCCGGCTCCCACCAGGTTGGTTCCGGAGTCGCTAAGTTTTCCAGGACGTGGCTGGGCAGCCCCACGCCGGGGTCGGTGATGACCAGCGTCACCCGCTCCCCATCCGCCGCGGCTTCTATGGTAATTCGGCCTTCATCGGTGTAATATTCGGCGCTGTCGAGCAGATTGCCGAGAATCTCCCCCAGCCAGCGCTCATCGGCACAGACCCACGGCAAATCGTCAGGGATATGCCACTCAAAGGTAATCGGTTTATAGGGGCTGGAGAGCGGCGCGTCGGCCAAAATTTCCCACAAATCAACCGGCTGCCGATATAAATCCAGATCGCCGCTTTGCAGCCGGGTAAAATTGAACAAATCTTGCCACAAACTTAGCAGCCGGTGGGAATTTTGGGTAATATGCTTCACCCAGCCCTGGTGGGACTCGCCGAGGGTGGGCGCATCTTGCAGCAAGAGCGAGGCATAGCCGTGGATGGCGTTCAGCGGGGTGCGTAACTCGTGGGACAAAATCGCCAGCACATCAAAATCCCGTCTATCGAGCCGGGGCGGTGAGGGGGCGCTCTTATGGCCGTTGGTGGGGTGGCCGTTGTGGGGGGGCGTAAAGACCGCAATCTCCTGAGCCGAGAGGCCGGCCAATTCGGCGGCCTGTTCGAGGGACAGCCGGTGCTGTTGGTACAAATGGCCGGCCAAATCACGTTTTAATTCGGCCGGGGTGATTTGGGCAGCGTCGAGCAAATCGGTGGGCAATTCCAGTATCGTGGTAGTGGACATTGAGAGTCTCCTGTCAAGTATTATTGCGCTTTAACATATTATACGTCCGTC
>CAZWZZ010000106.1:0-11778 GCA_964638395.1 uncultured Caldilineaceae bacterium | reverse complement strand
CGTGAAACGTAAAACGTAATGACTTACTCAGAAAACCCTTACGTTTTACGCATTATGTTTTATCCCGAACGTTGAACTGGGTAATTTATTAAGTGCCATTCCTTTGCTGTTACCGTGCCTTTGGTCATAATGCGTCTCCTCGCCAGGTTAAGCGGGCCGCATTATACCATATTTTTGCAGAATCGAGAGAAGCCGGGATAAAAAAGCTCGTAAAGCACAAAGCGATATGATTGCACTGGGCCGTTTCCGAGCGAGCTTGACCTCGCTTAATGCTAGAACATGGCTTGATCCCGCGATGTAGGATGGGGGAGAAATTGTGGCAATTCTGAGTATTATCCCACCGCCACCACCAGCAACAGCACCTCGACGACCTCACAGGTCGCGCCGTAGATGTCCCCGGTCAGGCCGCCCAGGCGGGCCAGGGCCAGGCGGGCCAGGCCGATAGTGGTCAGGGCCGTAGCCGCCAGTAATAACAGCCCCCACCAACCGGCCAGCGCAGTCACACTCCCGGCCAGCAGCGAGGCCAGGGCCATCTGGGGCCACCCCAACCCCTGCCGGAAAAAGACGGCTATCCCCTCCCGCCGGGCCAACGGGTAGCGCCCCATCTGCCAGACCATCCCCCACCGGGCCAGGGTAGGAATGATGATTAAGAGCGGCCCAGTTTGAAAGAGTGGCCCAGTTTTTGAAACTGGGCCACTCTCTCCGCCTACCAACACCAACAGCGCACTATATTTGACCAGCAGCAGCAAGATCACCCCGACGACGCCAAAGGCCCCGACGCGGCTATCCTTCATAATCTCCAGCCGCCGGGCCGGATCGCGGGGGGGCAACAGGCCATCGTAACTATCCATAAAACCATCCAGATGGAGCAGGCCGGTTAGTCCGGCCCACAGCGCCAGCAGTAGGGCGGCCCCAACCGGCTCCGGCAGCCAACCCCGCGCCAGCCAGGCCGCTCCGGCCAGCCCCAGGCCCAGAATCGCGCCAACCAATGGAAAATAGGCCGCCGCCCGGCCCGCCGGACGCTCTGTCACGTCGGGGATGAGAGGCAGGGGAACCACGGTCAGCAACCGCCAGGCGAGACCAAAATCGAGGAGAGGGGCGACCCATTTTGACATTAGGCCGGCGCTCGCTCCACCACCCAGCGCCGGACCAGCGGAATCTCGACCCGGTAGCCGGTTCCGTCCCGGCTGATGACCCGGCGACGCAGCAGGCGGCTCAGGGCGGGCGCGTCGGGCAGGGGCACCGGTGCGTCGGCCTGGGCGATCCGGCGCAGGCTATCTTGGCCATCCGGCCCGGCCATCTCATCCCAGATGTTGCGGAAATATGGCTCCCCCTGATCGAGAGCGCGGGCAATGGCCCGGGCCAAGAGGCCGGAGTCGATGGTCAAGGTCTGGGCGGCGTTGCTCTCCTCAACGATGGCCGAGCAGAGGAGTTGCAGCAGGTAGGGATGGCCGCTCGTCTCGGCGATCAGTTTCTCGACGATGGGTTGGGGATAGATCAGGTTGAACGCGAGGCCGGGATCGGGCTGGCGGATCAGAGCTTCGGCCTGGTCGGGCTGGAGATAGCCGATGGTCAGGGGCTTGATGTTGATGAAATAGGAAGACCAGGCCGGGCCGAGTTCATCGAGGGTCTGCACCCCGGCAAAAAGCAGGGCCAGCCGGGTTTGATGCTGGATCAGATAGCGAACCTCATCGAAGACGCGCTCCTCCAGCCGCCCCGATTGGACGGCCTCGCCCAACTTCTCGAACTCATCGAAAGTCAGCAGCAGGTTGAAATCTTGCAGGGCAGGCAGGGCCACATCCTCCAGCCACTCGGCAAAAGCCTCGAAGGGGGAGGCGAAGAAATCATCCCGCCGGGGGGCCTCGACGGTCAGGCGGTAGGGACGGGCGTCGCGGCTGATGGCCCGGGCTATATAATAGAAGAAAGCGGCGGTGTTCTGGGTAGCGGTCGGGCGCTGCAAATCGAGAAAGACGTGCAGGGTGTGGCCGGGCATCTGGGCGGGGTGCTGTTACAAATAGGAGGTTTTGCCCATGCGCCGGGGACCGTGCAGGACCAACGTCGGACGGTTCCGCTCCAGCAGAGCGTTGACCACGGCATCGCGCAAATCCTGGCGGCCTTTGAAGAGGGCTTTGCGGGCCAGGGGGAGGGGGTTGCCGGGTTGGTAAGGATTCTCCGTCCGGGTGGTCGGGGCCACGGTCGAGACCGACTGCAAGGCATCGAGCAAAAGCTGCTGCCAGCGATCAATGACCGGCTGCCACCATTGCGTCGCTTCCTGGCCCAGCGCGGGCAGGCGGCTGCGGAGCATATCCAGACCGTCGAGGGCCTCGCGGTAGCCCAGGCGGCGGCTGTAGGGGTTGTCGGCGGCGAGCGTGGCCCGTACCCCGGCGGCGATGGCCAGCAAGCGGGGCACGATGTCGGCGGTCCCCCGGCCCAGTTGCTTCATGGTCTCATCGGCCAGCCACTCCAACTCCGCCGGTGCCCCGGCAATGGCTGCCGGGCTGTCACACCCGGCCAGCGTCTCGGCGGCGAAGGTCAGGCGGGCGCGGTTCGCGGCCCAGCCCTGCCGAAAGGAGCGGGCCACAAAGTCTGCTTCTTTCAGCCCGGCCTCCCGATCCGCTCGCAACGCCCGCAGCAGATATTTATCAAGGGCCGGCAGGGGATAGAAAATGAGATCATCCCAATAAACCGGCGTCCGGCGCAGATACTCAAAAATGCGGGCCGGTTGCCGTCGCAATTGGAGATAGTTCCAGCGGGCCAGCGGAAACTGGACCATAGCCACCGGCAGGCGGACGTAGCTATACAGGCCGACCAGCAGCGTCGTGCCGACGGCGAACAGGACCGGCGACGAAAAAAGGGTGTTGAAACTGGCCGACAGCAGCCAGGTCAACCCGGCGGCGGCCAGCGTGGCCGACAGGCCGTTGCCGACCTGCATAGCCATCCCGCCCCCGACCCCAACCAGGACCGCCCACAGCCCGATCAGGGCTATCACCTGGGTCAAACCGGGCGAACTGTTCAAGACCAGGCTCCCGGCCACGCCCCCGGCTACACCTAACAACAAGCTATCCATGACGTACCATTTTCGGGGTGGAGCTTTCGTTCTGTTCATCTCGAAGCGCAACCCGATGCTGATGGCGGCGATCAGGATGAGGCTGCCGCACAACCCGACCCCGGCTCCGACCAGGAGCCGACCGGCCAGACCGAAGGGGAGGAGCGGGGTCAGCGTGGCAACAGGGGCCAAAATCAGGCCCATAACGACGATGCCGATGGCGGTGAAAATGAAGCCGGCGCTGACCCGGCCCCAGTAGGCAAACGAGGAGAGGCCCATCTGGGCGCGGCGCAGATGATCGAAGATGGGGGCGACCGTGCCCAGGACCACCCCTCCGGCCACGCCTAACCCGGCCCCGGCGCTGCCCTGAGCTACGTTGAAGGCCAGACCCAGAGTCAACCCCAACAAAATGGCCCCAACGGTGCCGCCGACCACGCCGACAATCAAGCCGCCGACCATACACAGGGCCACGGCTACCATCAGCGTGCCCAGCACCCCGGTGGCCAGGAGAATCATATCGAAAGCCATTTCACCCTGGCTAAATGTGACCGGCGCTCCGATACTCAGGCGCAGGGTCAACATCAGTCCAAAACTGAGCAGGCCCATCCCTAGCCAGAGGGCTACTTGCAAGAGGAGCAAACGGCGCACGCCCCGGTAGCGCAGGGCCAGCCACAGTTGATGGCTCAAGCCGGTGCGAGCGGTCAGAGCGGGGTGGAGGCCGGCAATATAGGCTTCCGTCTTGGTGGGTTGAAAAAAGCTCCACCGTAGCAAGTAGAGCATATCGGCGAGAAAATTTCGGCCCATCAAGCCGCCCACTCCTCCCGGCGGATCATCTCGGCGAAGAGGGGGCTGAACGGTTGGCCGGCCGGGCTGGTCAGGCCGCGCCGTTCCAACAGAGCCAGCACGGTAGCGTCGGGGGTGTCCGGTTCTACCCCGGCGGCCCGGCGCAGGGTGGTTTGCTCGGTGGCGGTCAGGCCGCGCCACAAATGGTGGAGATGGGGCGCGGCTTGTTCCCAGAGGGTCTGGTAGAGCCGGTCGTAATCGACCTCGCCATTCTGTTTGGCCTGCCACAAATAGCTGGCGGCCATCTGGGTCAGGAAGGGATGGCCCCCCGCTACTTTTTCGATGAAGGTCAGATCAGCCTGGCCGGCGTCGAGGTGATCGGTGACCAGGGCGTGCCACTCGGCGGCGGTCAGCAGGGGCAGGCGATGTTGGGCGAAGATGTTGTAAAAGGGGGAGGTCAGGCCGCCGCTGGCGCACAGGTCGGCCAGGGGTTGGGCCGAGGCGGCCAAAATGCCCATCTGCCCCACCTGGGCGCAGGCTCGCCAATCTTCTAATACGTCGTTGAACTCCTCGGCCCGCTGGGTCAAATTTTCGACCTCATCCAGAAAGAGGAGCAGCCGCCAGCCGTCGGCCTGTAACGCTTCCAGGGCAAAATCGAAGGCCATCAAATCGCCATCCTCGGCGGCAGCCCACGGTTCGCGCCACTGTTGGGTCAAGACCCGCCGCATAAGTCGCATCAGGCCGGCCCGGCTGTGACAGTAGGCTTTCATCAAATCGAGGTAGATGATGATCGTCCGGGGCGAAAAGTGACGGTCGGCACCGGCCCGGAGATAGGCCAGCAGGGAGGATTTGCCCATCCGCCGCTCGCCGACGATGGAGACCGATTGGGGCACGCGCCCGCCGAGGCGCTGAATGACCGTCTGCACCAAATCTTGACGGCCATAGAAACGCTCCGGGGTAACGGCCCCGCCATAGAAAAAAGGATTTTCGGCAGGCGGGGGAGTGGCGGGCTGGGGTGGTGGCCCGACCAGGCCAGGCATCGTGCGCGTCGGGGGGAGGTGGTCGGTGCGGGTAGGCGGCAGCGTGCCCAAGCGGGCCAAAGCCCCGGCCATCGCTGCGCCGGTGGCGAAGCGGTGATCGGCCTCTTTAGCCAGAGCTTGCAAAATAACACTTTCAATGGCCGGGGAGACGGTGGTGATGCCGGATGGAGCGGGGGGCCGGTCGTAGACGTGGGCGTGGAGAACCTGGGGTGTGCCCCCTTGAAAGGGGGCCTGGCCGGTGACCATCTCGTAGAGGACGACGCCCAGAGCGTACAGATCGGCCCGGCCATCGACGCGGTGTTGTCCGGCGGCCTGTTCGGGGGAGATGTAGGCCGGGGTGCCGACGATGTAGCCGGTGCGGGTCAGGGCCGGGGCATCGAGGGCCAGGGCGATGCCGAAATCGGTCAGATAGGCCCGGTTGTCGGCGGTCAGCAGAATGTTGGCCGGTTTGACGTCCCGATGAATGACATTCTGGCTATGGGCATAATCGAGGGCATCGGCCATCTGCCAGGCGATGTCGGCGGCCTCCGTTTCGGTCAAGGGGCCGACCTGTCTCAGGCGCACATCGAGACTGTGCCCCTCGATGAGGGACATAGCCATAAAAGCGTGGCCCCGGTCGTGGCCGACATCCAAGACCGGGACGATGGCCGGATGGTTGAGCCGGGTGGCCGTCAGGGCCTCTCGCTCGAAGCGGCTGTTTATCTCGTCGCTCAGGCCGGCGGGCGGAAAGAGAACCTTGAGGGCAACCCATTCATTGTGGGGCGTGCGGGCGCGATAGACGGTGGCCATCCCGCCACTGCCCAGAATCGCCTCCAGATGATAAGCACTCAGTTGTTGCCCCACAAGCCCTTCTGCTATCAAGGTTGCCTTCTTTGAATGTCAGCGAATGTCAGCGCCGTCAGCCTTCTATTATGTATTAACCCATTATGCGAAAATGGTGAGGGAGCATCCTGAGTAGCGCGAAACGTAGTGGAGCGCGTATCGAAGGGTGCGGGTTGACCAAGACTCGGTTCGTTCGCCGCACCCTTCGATACGGTTTCCGCTACGCTCCAACCTACTCAGGATGCTGATACTGAATTACGCATAATCGGTTATTAGTGTAACACAACTCGATGATTCAAGCCACCAATAGGCAGGAAACCTGTCGAAATAATTTGCGTTAACAGAAAGCTGTGATATAGTTATAAACGTCAGATGAAGTTAAAATGAAGACTTCATCCTTTCTGCTCTTGGCAAAGATCAAGGGCAAATTCCAGAGAAAGGAGGGTACTGACAATGCGGGAGTACGAATTGGCTTTTATCGTAAACCCGAACATTGAAGGTGAAGGCGTCACTCAAGTTGTCGATAAGGTCTCACAACTGATTAAGACCGGCAACGGCGAGGTGGCGTCTATTGATGTTTGGGGCCGGCGCTCTTTGGCGTATGCGATAAATGATTACAAAGAAGGGACTTATATCCTGCTCAAAACCACGATGCCTCCGGCGTCACTCAGTGAGTTTGAGCGTGAATTGAAGTTGACCGATCAAATCATCCGTTATATGTTAATCAAAGCTGATAGCTAAAATTGATGTTATGAGGCAAGGTATAAAAGCGAGGTATATTTAGAAAATGTCAAGAGGACTGAACAAAGTCATGATCATTGGTAATATCGGTCGAGATCCAGAGATGCGATACACGCCTTCCGGCAAGCCGGTGACATCCTTTAGTCTAGCGTCAAGCCGCTCGTGGACCGCACCCGATGGGCAGCGTCGTGAGGAAACAGAATGGTTTAATGTAGTCACGTGGGGCAACCTGGCCGAAATTTGCAATCAGAAGTTGAGTAAAAGCCAACAGGTGTATGTGGAAGGCCGGTTGCAAACCCGCAGTTGGGAAGATGACCGCGGTCAACGACATTTTCGGACGGAAGTGGTGGCCAATGAAATGATAATTCTTGGTCCCCGTGATAAAAGCAACTACAAGTCAGGCTCTTACAAAAATGGGCGGAATAAACCCGATATTGAACTTGATGATGAGTTTGACTCCAAAAAGAGTGAAGAGTCTTTTGGTTAGATTTTTATGATTGGAGTAAGTAAATAATGGCAGGAGAATCTGATAACAGAGAGAGTAGCGGCGGCAGCTCCCGGTCCGGAGGACGACGACAATCTTCGTCCAGAGGGCAACACCGAGGGGGCGGTCGCAGATTTTCGAGAGGGGGGTACCGCTCACGCCGCAAGGTGTGCGCTTTCTGTGTCGATAAGGTCAAGAAAATCGAGTGGAAAGATATGGACACCCTCCGCCGCTTCGTCAATGATGATGGCAGCATCCGTGCCCGGCGGAAAACCGGCACGTGTGCCAAACATCAACGGCGGCTGGCGGTCGCCGTTAAACGAGCGCGTCACATGGCGCTGTTGCCCTTCACCGGCGACCATGTGCGGCTGTATGGTAGCGGTAGAAACTAACGACGTCCTTAGCGCGGGCAGCCGAGAGGTTGCCCGCTTATTCTTACGATCTTCTAATTCAATATCATCGACCTGATGTAAGGAGCTTTATGGCAAAAGGAGATAAACAGACTGACCCCAGGCTGACCCGCAAGCAAATGCTTATTGCCCGGCGGGAGCGGGAAAAAATGCGTTTAGTATATCTAGGCTTGGGCTTTTTAGCCCTCCTTGTCGTGGTTGTCCTGGGAGCCGGAGCCTTTCAGACTTATGTTCTCGCACCCCGGTCACCGGTCGCCATCGTCAATGGAACGGAGATCAGTACCGGTGATTATCAGACCCGGGCCCGGTATGAACGTTTTTTGCTGACCCAGCAGTACCAACAAATTCTGGCCCAGCAAGCCTCGTTAACCCAATCAGGGGACGAAGAGTTAGCCCAGCTCTTACAGAATCAATACCAACAGTTAGCCAGTCAGACACTACAACAACTGAACAACATTGATCGAGAAGCGTTTGATACGATGATCGATGAGCAGCTAATCCGGGAAGATGCCGCTGACCGAGGGCTGACCGTCTCGACGGAAGAGGTCACGGAGCAGATCAACCGCTTTTTGGCTTCACGGGAGGGGGGCGTAACCGACGCCTCGGCCTCGGAAACGGCGACGGCCCGGGTCGAAGCGACGGAAACCGCCGCTGTGTGGACGCCCACGCCCACCTTCACCCCCTCGCCAACCCTGACCGCGACCGAATCGATCACCCCCACGGCCACACCGGCCGATACCCCAACGCCGGCCCCGACGCCCACCTTCAACATCATCGCCGAGGATAATTTGGGGACAGCCTATCAGGAATGGCTGGCCACGCTATCCGAGCAAGCCGGGGTCAGTGAAGCGGAGTATCGCCAGATCATCGAGACC
The DNA here is from genome assembly GCA_964638395.1 of uncultured Caldilineaceae bacterium. Taxonomy (GTDB): domain Bacteria; phylum Chloroflexota; class Anaerolineae; order 4572-78; family J111; genus CAZWZZ01. The sequence goes on along the minus strand of CAZWZZ010000106.1, from coordinate 3,577 downwards.
CAAATTTTGCGGGAGAAGCATCGTGAGGCGATTGTGGAAGATGTACCGTTGGTTGCCGAACAGGCCCGCGCTCGTCACATTCTGGTCGAAACCGAGGAAGAGGCCAACGAAGTGGTAGATCGCCTGGCCGCCGGTGAAGATTTTGCCGAGTTGGCTGAGGAACTCTCCACGGATACCGGCAGCGCCGCGCAGGGGGGTGATTTGGGCTTTGTCTCGCAGGGTACGTTTGTTGAGCCTATTGATGAGGCTGTTTTTAATCTGCCTCTGAATGAAGTCAGTGACCCGATTGAAACCCAGTTTGGGTGGCACGTGGTTGAAGTTTTGGAACGGGCGGAAAGAGAACTTTCGCCGGCTGATTATGACCGGAGCCAGGCAATGGCCTATCAAGATTGGCTCTCCGAAGCGCGACTCGCGGCTGACATCGAAGATTTCTGGACGATTGACAAAGCACCGAGCGAAAACCCGTTAGATTTATTGGAGCGCCAACTGCCGCAGCCTGCACCCGGAGGGTCGTAAGGGTGGCAAGCCATGCTACTTTAGACAGGGTTGGCCCTAAATTCCCACTTTTACATTAAAATGGTTTGTGATATAATCACCACATCTTGAGTCCACAGGAGACAGGCATGCGCCTGCAAGGCAGTAGAGTCGTCGAATTGAAAATTCCAAGCGAACTGGGCTACGAGAAGATTGCTCGAGAGGCGGTGGCCACGGTGGCGCGACGCCTGGCGTTTGATGAAGATAAAATCGAGGATATCAAAACCGCCATCAGTGAGGCTTGCACCAATGCGATTCGATATGGCAGCGGAGCCGATGCGCGGTTGAAAATCGTCGTTGTTCTGACTGCCGATGAAGAAAAACTTGATATTTTGATAAAAGACCCAGGCGCAGGGGGCGCACCCCCCTCAGACGTTGATATTCCTGATATCAACGGCATGGTCGAGGGTAAACATCGGTTAGGCGGTATGGGCTTGTACATCATCCGAGAACTGGTCGATGAAGCCAACTTCATCGAGACAAGCGATGATTCGGAAGGCAATCAGTTCCATATGGTCATCTATCGCATGGCCGATCAACCTTCAACCAACCCTGAACCCAAGGCTGACATAGCATCTTAATTCATTAACGGAGGGGCAGAGATATGAGTGATGAGATCCAGGTCTCGATACGAGAACAAAATGGAGCCACTGTGATAGACCTGGTGGGTGATGTAACGACCTTTGCTGAGGAGTCGATTAACCAAGCCTATCAGACCGTTTCTGCCGATGGCGCAACAAACATCGTTTTTAACTTTCGAGAAAATGATTATATCAACAGCGCCGGCATTGCCATTCTCATTGGCGTGGTGACTGAGGCTCGCAAACGGGAGCAAAAGCTGTTGATGACCGGCCTGAGCGCCCATTTTCAGAAAATCTTCCGCATGGTGGGCCTGACCCAATATGCCGATCTATACCCAACCGTTGATGAGGCTATTAATGCTTTAGAGAACGCCGGTTAGCGTATTTAGTCGATTGTTATAGCGACCTTTTCTATCAGAGTTTGTTGAAACCGCACTGACGTGCGGTTTTTTTTTACTGATCCAGGCGCAAATTCGGCAGCACATCCTGATCCCAGCCGGCTACCTGGCCGGCCTGTAAATGCCAATAAGCCGCCGCACCGATCATGGCCGCGTTGTCGGTGCAGAGATAGAGCGGCGGAACCCGCACCGGTCGCGTTGCCTCAGACATCAGCCGGTTACGCAGCAGAGTGTTGGCTGAGACACCCCCGGCCAGCAAAATCTCGGCAGCCTCGTGAGCCTCGGCTGCCGCCAGCGTCTTTTCAACCAACACATCCACCACCGCCATCTGAAACGAAGCGGCGATGTCAGCCACGGGCATCGTCCTTAGCGGGCGTTGGGCCGGGTCGGACGCTTTGTCCGGTTTATGGAGCTTATCGACGTTATTATACCGCTGCACGACCCGCAACACTGCCGTCTTTAACCCGGAAAAGCTAAAATCGAACGTGTCCCCGGTCAGGGCGCGGGGAAATTTGAAGGCCGCCGGGTTGCCTGTTTTGGCCGCCTGTTCGATGGCCGGGCCGCCGGGGTAACCAACATCGAGCAGGCGGGCCACTTTGTCAAACGCCTCCCCCGCCGCATCGTCCAGCGTGCGCCCCAAAATTTCATACCGGCTGTGATCGTGGATCAACACCAACTCGGTGTGTCCGCCGGAGACGATCAGGGCCAGCGCCGGAAAAATGATCGGCGGGGCCTGGTCGCTGTCGGTGGTATCGAGCCAATTCGAGTAAAGATGCCCCTCCAGATGGTTGACGGCGATCAGCGGCAAATCTTGAGCCAGGGCGATGCCTTTGGCCGCATTGACCCCGACCAGCAGGCTTCCGGCCAGACCGGGGCCGTAGGTCACGGCTACGGCGGCCAACTGGTTCCAGCCGGTGCGGGCTTCGATCAACGCATCTTGGATGACAGTTCCGATGGCCAGAATATGCTGCCGCGAGGCCACTTCGGGAAAGACGCCGCCGTACCGCCGGTGAATATCAATTTGAGAAGCGACGATATTGGAGCGGATGCGATAGCCATCTTCGATGATGGCCGCCGCCGTTTCGTCACACGAGGTTTCAATGGCTAAAATTTTGGTCATTGGTTTCTCTTCCCTGCCTACTCAGACCTTTCATTAAGTCGTTCTCTCCATCCGCCAGGCGGCCAGAGCTTGGATATTCGTGTCGAAGGCGATGTCCTCCGGCAACTCGTCCGGCCCAAACAAGCGGGCCGTCTCCGCATCATCCCCTGACGCCAGCCGGCCGCCGACGATTTGCCCCCGGTAAAGAATCAGGATACCCTGGCCCCGGTAATCGCGGTAGGTGTAAACATCGACCAGGCCGGTAATCTCCACCTCCAGGCCGGTCTCCTCCCGACACTCACGCATGGCCGCTTCGATGGGTGTTTCATCGACCTCGATAAAGCCGCCCGGCATACACCAACTGCCTTGAGCCGGCTCCATGCGGCGCTTGATGAGCAGCACCTTGCCTTCTTGCTCGGCCAGCACCGCCGTGCTAATTTTGGGATCGATGAACTGCACGAAGCGACAGGCGGGGCAGACCCGCCGCACTTTGCCGTACACCTCCCGATCCACCAGTTCGGCCCGGCAGCGGGGACAGTAGGTAAATCCTTGCCGCAGCAAGGCCGCTTCATTCGTGGTCAGGGTAAAATCATCATTTTGGTCAGCCATAACTGAATTGTAATGCGCGTCGGGGATTGTGGCAAAAGCGGGCGGTCTTGAATAGCGCCAAATGTCATTAAGTTCGTAGCAGCCCGAGTAGGTGAGCGTAGCGAAACCGTATCGAGGGGTGCGGGGTGGTTCCGAATCGTTGTATCAGCCGAAATTTCCCACAATGCCCTGACCACTGTAAAATCTGAGTTTCAGTACATCCAATTTTCACTCACAGGGGATTGCCAAATCCCCGTTTTGGCTTGGATTTGACAATCCGAACCGAGCAATTTAGATCTGCTGAGTTTGACAAACTTTATGCAAGCAAGGAGCAATGATGGAAGCCAAAATCACACTTCTCCCCGGTGACGGCATCG
>CAZWZZ010000105.1:0-11807 GCA_964638395.1 uncultured Caldilineaceae bacterium | reverse complement strand
CTCATACATGGGTTGAACGTTAAGGATTTGTGGTCTGACGAGGGTTCAGGCCGCGCCAGGAAAACCATCATCTAGTATCAGTAGACCGCAATGCACACCCTTTGATAAACTCAGGACGCGGCTTCGATACAACCTTGTGCCTCAGTTTACTCAGGATGCTGCGGTCTACTGAGTATCCGTTGGTTGCTGGATGGCGGTTTTGGCGACGTCGCTAATGTGATGATGTTGATTGAGGTGTATGATGTGTACGCTATCGTCCATAATGGTCAAACGACCACGGCTTTGTGCAAGCTACGATAGATCAGATTTCTACAACCCTTGTTTGTACAAAAAAGCGATTGTGGTATAATTCCGAGTGATGTAGGCAGGTTGGGAACAATAGCCTGCCTATTCTTGTTTGGTTTGGTTCTGGAAGGAGAGTGTCACGTGCCCGGTCCGCTTGACTCTTTACTGGGTCTTTTCTCGCTCGACGTTGGTATCGACTTGGGGACGGCCAATACCTTGGTGTATGTCCGGGGTAAAGGCATCGTCATCAACGAGCCATCGGTCGTGGCCATTGATAAACGCACAAAAAAACCGTTGGCAATTGGCGTCGATGCCAAAGAAATGGTGGGGCGCACCCCCTCCAATATCATCGCCATTCGCCCCCTGCGGGATGGGGTGATCTCCGAATTTGAGATCACCGAAGCGATGCTCCGTTACTTCATTAAAAAGGTTCACGAGCAAACCCTCATCCCTACCCCCTTCTACGCCCCCAGAGTGGTCATCGGCATCCCCAGCGGGGTGACCGAAGTCGAAAAGCGAGCGGTCTATGATGCCGCCCGCAACGCTCGCGCTCGTGAGGCGCAGATTATCGACGAGCCGGTGGCGGCGGCGATCGGCGTTGGCTTGCCTATCACCGAGCCGCTGGGCAGTATGGTCATCGACATCGGCGGGGGCACGACGGAGGTGGCTGTCTTCTCCCTGGGCGGCATCGTCGTCAGCCGCTCCATCCGTGTCGCCGGGGATGAGATGGATGAGGCCATCATCAACTATGTTCGTCAGAAGTACAACCTGTTGATCGGCCAACGCATGGCCGAACGGGCCAAAATCACCATCGGCTCGGCCTACCCCCTGCCGGAGGAGCAGACGATTGCCCTGCGGGGCCGAAACCTCATCACCGGCCTGCCGGAGTCGATTGAGGTCTCCAGCGTCGAAATTCGGGAGGCCCTCAGCGACTCGGTTTCGGTCCTGGTCGATGCGGTGCGGGACACGTTGGATGAAACGCCTCCGGAATTGATCGCCGACCTGATGGAGAGCGGCATTGCTCTGGCCGGCGGTGGCGGCTTGCTGCAAGGGCTGGCTGAACGGCTGTCGGAAGAGACGAAGATGCGCGTCTACATCGCCGACGATCCCCTGACCTGTGTGGCTCGCGGAGCCGGTCAAGTCCTTGAAAGCTACGATAAATATGCCAAGGTGTTGACCTCCCTCCAACGGGGCAGCAACCACCATCGGGCTTAGTCGTTTTAATAATCACAGATGACGGCAATACGGAATAAGCAGCTCTATTTTTTAGTTATCCTGGCTCTGATCCTGGTCGGCGGTGTTCTGGATCAGTTGGGTTATCTGCCCCCGGTGCGAATTTTCGTACAGAGCGCGGCGGCCCCCCTGCAAAATGCGATCACCTCTACCGGCCAGGAGTTGGATAGCTGGTTTCGTCAGAGCGTTACCATCCAGACTCTCCTCAAGGAAAATACCGAGTTAGAGACCCTCAACAACCGGCTTATGGTCGAAAATGTCCGCTTGCGGGAAGTCGAGCGGGAAAATGAGCAACTCCGTCAACTGCTGAACTACACCCGCAGCAATCCTCAATTCACCTATCAGGCCACCACAGTCGTCGGCCGGACGATAGGCTTCGATCCCACCAACCTGCTCTATTTTGTCTTTGTCGATGTCGGGGCGCGGGATGGCGTCGCTGCCGGAATGCCGACCATCACCGACCGGGGTCTCGTCGGACGGGTGACGGCGGTCGGCCCTGGCTGGGCCCAGGTGTTGATGTTGATCGACCCAGCCAGCTCCGTCAACGTCACCATCCAGAACAGCCGCACCCGGGGCGTGGTCCGGGGCAACCTCGACGGGCGCACCGTGTTGATGGAGCGTATCCCCCAAGGGGACGACGTCAATCCGGGCGATATTGTGGTTACCTCCGGCCTGGGCGGTAACTTCCCCGATAAGCTGGTGGTGGGGCAGGTGACCGAGGTCATTCAGCGGGATCAGGATATGTTTCAGACGGCCCGCATCCGACCTACGGTCGATTTTGAGAAGTTAGAGCGGCTGTTGATTATCACCTCGTTTGAGCCGCTTGATTTCGAGGAAATTTTGGAGGCGCAAGAGGAGGGGCCGTGAACAGAAACCTGCTTTTCTCAGCCATCCTGATCGGGGCCGCTCTACTCCAAACGACAATTTCCCCTTATATAAAAATCAGGGGCATTCATCCCGATTTGGTCTTGATTTTGGTCATCGGCTGGACGGTTCTGCGCGGGGCTGAGGAGGGGCTGGCCTGGGCCTTGATCGCCGGATTGAGCCTGGATTTTCTCTCCGGCGCGCCCTTCGGCCTGTTTAGCTTATGTATGATTATGGTGGCCCTCATCACCGGCTTAGTCCACGGGTTGACTTTTGGCAGCAGTATTATTCTCCCGTTGAGCCTAACGTTTCCGTTGAGTCTTATTTTTAATGGGCTGGCTCTATTCATCCTATTCTTGCTGGGCCGACCCGTCATCTGGGGGGAAGTTCTGCCCACCATCCTCGTCCCGGTCGCTCTGTTCAATACGGCCCTGATGCTGCTTTTTTTTCCATTGCTTCACCTACTCAATCGCTGGCTCAATCCGCAACCCCTTTCGTTTTGAGACAGTTCAGGAAAAAATCGGGATGGTTCAAATCTCCGTCGTAAAACGTAAGACGCAAAACGTAATGATTTTGACAAAATATCCGCTTACGTTTCACGTTTTGCGTTTTACGGGGTGACGTTGCTCAACCGGGCGGGTAAAAAAGTGTCACTAACATCCCACTCAACCCGTCACCTTCTCTTTTTCCCCTTTCCTCGTTTGCCGGAGCGTCCTTTTCTTTGAGACCGCGCTTGCTTTTTCGAGGATGTTCTCTTTTGCCCCCCATGACCAAGCTTCGGATGGATTAACTGGGCCGCGACCTCGAAGGCCACCGGCACATGCAACGGCTTCGAGTAGCCGCCTAACTTTGAAAATTCCAGGATCAGTTCGTCATATTGCCGCTGCTCCTCCTTGAGTACAGCGCCCCTGATTAACATCGCCTCTAACTGCCGCCCGCGCACTTGTTTGCGCTCCTGGGCCAAATCTTCGACCTGTAAGGGCCGACCACAACAGCCGCATAGCAGGGGCAATTTATGGTCATCCTCAAAGACATAATAGGTGATTTTGTCCTGTTGCACCACATCCACCACTTTTTGTTGGCCAATACAGCGATCCAAAGACTCCACACAACATCGTAGCTGCCCCTCAATCTCAATCAGCGGAAAGCCATCGTTGGGACACAGCGGATAGCTGTCGCTGGGCAGCCCGGCGGCCACGTCAGGCACAGCTTGTTCAGGGGATGGCAGTTGAACTTCCGGCATCGTTGGCGGTGGATTGTCCGGCACCAGGTCCTCCCAAAACCGGGCCTCTATCAACAATAAGTCGGATAGGTGGGCCAGACGCTCCTCTTCCGCCGGGGGCAACGCCTCCTGCCCCAATTCCTGGCGGACATGGAGCTGGGCATGTTCATTTTTCGCTTCCACATACTCTTCCAGCGTCAAAAAGGGGCGCTCTCCCCCAAAACGCCGGTAATAGTCAACGTAAACTCGGTAGAGGGCGACATTTTCATCTTCCCGCTCATCCAGCTTGACACTTTTTTTATAGGCATCTATTGCTCGCTCTACGTCAGCTTCGCCGTAGCGGGCCATCAGTTGTTTGAACCGTTCATTTTGCTCTCGTTCGTTGGTCACCATCAAGCAGCCCATCAACTCTTGAGCAAGCTGTTTGCGTCTGGCCACGATCTCTTTTACTTCTTCAGCAGAAGGATAGTCAGTTGTCATCATTACCTCTTTTTCTTCATAAAAACTTACACAGTTGCCCCATAATGAGGCGGCAGAACCCGCCGTAAATCCGCCGCCAGGGGCGCTTCGAGCGCCATCGTTTCCCCCGTCAGCGGATGCTCGAAGCGCAGCCGCCAGGCGTGCAGAAATTGGCGCTTAACCCCCAACCTGTTCTTCCGCCGTCCGTAGACCCTGTCGCCGACCACCGGGCAGCCCAGCCAGGCCAGATGGACCCGAATCTGGTGGGTCCGGCCCGTCTCCAGGCCGATTTCCAGCAAGCTATATGCCCCAAAATCGGCGATCTGTTTGTAATGGGTGCGGGCCGGTTTGCCATCGGGGCGGGGGGCGAACTTCTGGCGATGGCGTGGATCACGGCCTAGCGGTACGTCGATGAGTCCCTCCGGCGTTTCGGGGCGACCGAAGACGAGAGCCAGGTAGGTTTTCTCGACGGTGCGGGCCTTGAATTGGCGTTGCAGGTGATGCAAAGCCTCGGCTGTGCGGGCGACGACGATCAGCCCGGACGTGTCCCGGTCGAGGCGATGGACGATGCCGGGCCGCTCCTCGGCCCCCGCTTCAAGTGCCTGCATCGCCCGCAGGTCGGGGTAGCGAGCCAACAAGGCGTTGACCAATGTGCCCCGGCTGTGGCCCTGCGCCGGATGGACGACCAGCCCGGCCGGTTTGTTGATGACGACCAGGGCCGCATCCTCGAAGATAATCTCCAGCGGGATTGCTTCGGCGGCCACATCCTCGAGTTCCGGTGGCGGCAGGGTAACGGTCACTACATCCCCGCTTTGGAGACGCTCGCTGGGACGGGCTGCTCGGCGCGTCGTTGCTGCCGTGCTGACCACCACCTCCCCCTGCCGGATCAGTTTTTGGACGTGAGCGCGGGATAGATCGGGCAAGCGGTGGGCCAGATAGCGATCCAGCCGGTCCGCCTCTTCTTCAACCGTGATCTCAATAGTTTGGGGGTGGCCATAACGTTTTAGCATCTCTAAGAAAATAACGATCCAAACATCTGTAAAGCGTAAAATGAAAAACAGGCGTGGTTAAAGTTAGATTGACATCTGGCCACCCGTAAAACGTAAGCCGTAAAACGTAAAAATCTGGCGATTAACAGCCATTACGTTTTTCGTTTGTGACTGTTCAGGCATGTCATTTCGAGGCGTTTTTTGCCGAGAAATCTCCCCAGAAGGTCGTTTGCAAACAGCCGCTTGGGTGGATTTCTCCGCCTTCGGCTACGAAATGACATGAAGGCTGAATAGTTACTTTCGTTTTTCGTTTTACCTTTTGTCTACCTCACCTTCCTCGTGCCACAAGAAATAAGCGAGGATGGTCACGCCCAGCACAATCGACACATCGGCCAGGTTGAAGATGGGCCAGAAGCCGATGTCCACAAAATCGACCACGTAACCGTGGATGACCCGGTCGATCAGATTGCCCATCGCCCCGCCCAGTTGCAACCCCAGGCTGACCCGCACCCAGACATTCTCCGTGGGCAGCAGGTGGTAGAAAAAGGTGATCCCCACAATCACCACGGCGGCGATAAACATCAACGCCGTACTCATCTGGGGAAACATCCCAAAAGCGGCCCCGGTGTTGGTGATGAAAGTGATCTTGAAGAGAGGGGCCAGCCAGGGCAGGTACTCCCACGCCCCTTCCAGGGGAATATATTTCAGAACCAGAAACTTGGTCAACTGGTCGAGGCCAAAAATGATAGCCGACACCCCCAGAATGGTGGGGAAGGGGGACAGCGTCATTTCATCCGGCTCCACCTCCTCCGGTTTGGCCGCCAGCTTGCGTTCGATCTGTGGGGTGGGGTATGTATTTTCCATCCGCACTATTGTACCTTATGGTTTGGTTATAGGCAACAAAGTTGCGTTGGTCAAATTTGGGATCGCCACTACTTATGTTAAAATAGCGCCTGACCACACAAGGAGCGAGGTGTTGACCAAACCACAGCCTGCCACTCTGGGGATTATGCTGCTGTTTATCCTCTTGCCCATCCTGGCTTTTTCCGAATTGCTTTTTGACCAGCAAACGCTCTACTGGACTGATCTGACCTGGATCCACTACCCCCGCCACATCTTTGCCGCCGGGGAGTGGCTGGCCGGGCGGGTTCCGTTGTGGGACCCCTACGAGGATACCGGCATCCCCCTCCTGGCCGAGGCGCAGGTCGGGGTCTTGTATCCGTTGAGTGTTCTTTTTCTCAGCGCGTTGTCACCGTCGCTGGAACTATCCCTTTTTATCTTGCTCCATATCACGCTGGCCGCTTTCTTTACCTTCGCCCTGGCCCGCGCTCTGAGCCTGAGCCGGGCGGCGGCGACGCTGGCCGGGCTGGCCTACGGCGGTGGTGGTTTCTTAATGGGCCAGGTTCCCAACCTGAACATTATGACCGGGGCCGTCTGGCTGCCCCTCATTCTCTACGGCCTCATCGAGACACTGCGCCGCCGCCGCTGGTTCGTAGCGATGCTGGCCGGCGTGCCGTTGGCCCTGCAAATCCTGACCGCCCAACCCCAGATTGTCTTTTACACCCTGGTCATTATAGTCGGCTACGGGCTGTACCGTATCATCGCCGAGCCTCAGCCCCGCACGCCCCTCCGTAGCATTCTACTCGTCGGGCTGGTCATCTTGACCGGCCTGCTGCTGGCCGCGCCTCAACTGCTGCCTACCTTCGAGCTGCAACAACTGTCCGTCCGCTCTCAGGAGCGGGACCTGGGCTTTTTGACCGAAACCTCGCTGCGTCCGATTATGCTGCTCAACCTGCTGCTGCCCGGCCTGTTCGGTAGCAACGTCACCGGCTTCCGGGGGGGCGATCCTTTCCAGGAAGTTTTTATCTACATCGGTCTCATCCCGCTGCTGCTCGTGCCGTTCAGTTGGGGCCAGCGCCACCGACGGGACGCCTTCTTTTTCCACCTACTGCTCGTGGCCAGCCTGCTGCTGGCCCTGGGCCGCTTCACCCCGCTCTATGAGTATCTCATTCAATACCTGCCCGGCTTTTCGCTGTTCCGCATCCCGGCCCGCTGGCTGATGGGGGTCAATCTGGCGCTGGCCATTCTGGCCGGTTTTGGGCTGGAACAGTTACGCCAAACCGGTCTCTCCCGGCGGGAACTGCTAGGGCTGCTTGGTGGCGGTCTGGTCTTGTTGCTCGCTCTCGGTGCAATGTGGCTCTTACAGGCCGAGCTGTTGCGCTGGAGCGAGGCCACTCTGGGGGAGTTTCGGCAGCGGTTGTTCCAGACTGCCATTGACCGCACCTTTCGGCTGGACGAGACCTTTCGCCAGGCGCGGCTGTTTGGCGGTCTGTTGGGGTTACGAGTTCCGGCCCTCCTGTTGGTGGTCAATCTGGCCGGGGCGATGCTTCTGTTCAGCCTGCTGGCGATGCGCCGGGTGACTTTTAACACTCTCGCCACGGGCCTCATTCTGCTGACAACGCTCGATCTCATCGCTGCCGGGGGAACGACGATCAACCCGACCAAGCCGAGCCACTGGTGGCACCAACTGTCGGGCGGGGCGGCTTATGTGCTGGACAATGTGGGCGAAGCGCGGGTCTTTCCACTGGGTATGGGCAGCGAGGAGGCCACGGTCAGCCATCTGGGGCAATATTTTCCCTCGGTCTACCGGGTGCGGAGCGCCGGGGGACACGGCTCCTCGCTGTTGAGCGCCCGTTACGAGACCTTTCTGGATGAGGCCGACCCGGTGCTGGCTATTCAGGTGGTCGGCGTGCGCTATCTGCTAACCCTGGGCCAGATGGGGGCCGACGTAGCCGCCACCTATCCCCTGGCCTACCGCGACGGCGCTTCCTTCGTCTACGAAAATGAGACGCCTTTGCCCCGCGCCTTCATCGTCCATGAAATCACCCCGGTCGATAGCCCGGACGCCGCCCTCCCCCACCTCCAAAATCGCAGTTTCGATCCGGCCCAAACCGTCGTCATCGAGGCCACCCATCCCCCGCCGCCCCAGCCCGCCGCCGGTAGCCGGGCCGCCATCACCAACGAGCATCCCCAGTTGGTTGAAATCGAAGCTCGCCTGGAGGCCCCCGGCTATCTGGTCCTGCTCGACACTTACTACCCCGGCTGGCAGGCCACCGTCGATGACCAGCCAACGCCGATTTACCCGGCCAACTACATCGGGCGGGCCATCTTTCTGCCCGCTGGAACACATACCGTTCGCTTTGTCTATCGCCCCTGGTCTTTCCGTGTGGGGGTGGGGCTGTTTGGGTTGACCTGCCTGGCCATCGGTCTGGCGGCTTTTGTGGACCGGCAGAAGGGTTGAAATGTTCAGAGGGTCGGAGCTTCTAGCATTTGAGGCTTACTCCAAGCTCAAGCGATGCGAGCCTTGTTGGTGGCGCATCTGGAGGCACGGGAGCGGGCCGCGGAATGAGTTTGACAACCGGCTCCCCTTGTGGCACTATAGCCTTGCTTCAATCGTCATTATAGGTGAACCTAATGGCTCAAACCAAAGCTGAACCTACCCGCCAATTGATTATTGACCTACCGGAGTCGATGGTGCGGTTGCTCCAACAGATGGCCGACCAGACCCACCAATCGCCGGAGGCGCTGGCCGCTCAGAGCATCGCTGGTAACTTGCCCCCCTCTGTGGAGAACGCGCCACCGGAAACGCAGGCCGATTTGTTGGCAATGCAAACGCTATCGGTCACCGACCTCCTGAATATCGCGCACAGCCAAATTTCCCAACCTCAACAAGACCGCCATACAGCTCTGCTAGAAAAACACCAAACCACATCGCTGACCCCGACCGAACGTCAAGAACTGAGCGACTTGCGTCAGCAGGCCGATCAACTGATGCTGCGTAAAGCCTATGCCTGGGCTGTCCTGCGGTGGCGAGGTCAGCGAACACCAGCTTTGGAAGAGTTACCCCTGGCGTAGCAATGGCTTCAATCTCAGACGCCGTGCGGCAGCAAGTTTACGAGAAAGCTAATCATCGCTGCGAATATTGTCAAACCTCGCGCCGTTTGATTGGAATGCCGTTGGTGCTTGACCATATCATCCCCAAATCTGCCGGGGGCAGCGATGAGCGCAACAATCTCGCAGCGGCATGTTATCGCTGTAACGAGTTCAAGTGGGCCAAAACCCACGCTATTGACCCGGCCACCGGTGAGTTGGTTCCGCTTTTTCACCCTCGCCAACAACGTTGGTTTGAGCATTTCACCTGGACGAATGGCGGCACTCACATCGCCGGTCTGACACCGACAGGCCGAGCGACGGTTGTGGCTTTACGTCTCAACAACGAGTATGTAGTTGAGGCACGGATTTTATGGATTGCTCGTGATTGGCATCCCCCTGCCGATTCTACTGTTTAAGCCGAGGTCGGGGCAGCCACGCTACACCCCCTTACCCCGCTTCTCCAGATGAACCAACAGCACGCTAATATCGGCCGGATTGACCCCGGCGATGCGCCCGGCCTGGCCGACGGTGGCCGGGCGGAAGTGGCCCAGCTTGTATTGGGCCTCCGTTCGCAAACCCCTGATGCTGTCGTAATCAATGTTGGCCGGAATGGCCTTATCCTCCAGCCGCTTCACGCGCTCCACCTGCTGCTGCTGTTTGGCGATGTAGCCTTCATATTTGACCTCGATGCTGACCTGCTCGGTGACCGCCGGGTGAAGCTCGTCTGGCGGGGCGGTCAGGGAGGCGACCAGGTCATAGGGCACTTCGGGCCGCCGCAGAAATTGAAGGGCGTTGACGCCGGTGGTGAAGGGTTCCAGCCCGAAATCGGTCAGAATATCGGCGCTGCCGTTGATTGGCGACAGATTGGTGGCCTGGAGCCGCTCGATTTCGGTTTGGATGGCCTGCTGTTTGGCCTGCACCCGCCCGTACCGCTCGCGGGGCAGCAGCCCGGCCTCATAGCCAAGCGCCGACAGGCGCAAATCGGCGTTGTCCTGGCGCAGCAGTAGCCGGTACTCGGCCCGCGAGGTCATCTGACGGTAGGGTTCGGTATGCTCCTGCGTCACCAAATCGTCGATGAGGACGCCGATGTAGGCTTGATCCCGGCCCAGCGTCAGCGGCGGTTTGGCCTGCACCTTGAGGGCGGCATTGATGCCGGCCATCAAGCCCTGCGCGGCAGCCTCCTCATAGCCGGTCGTGCCGTTGATCTGCCCGGCGTGGAACAGCCCCTCGATCTGCTTCGTCTCCAGCCAGGCGGTCAGTTGATCGGGGGGCACATAATCATACTCGACGGCGTAGCCGATCCGCATAATTTCGGCCTCCCGCAGGGCCGGAATGGAGCGGACCATGTCCCACTGCACATCCTCCGGCAGGCTGGTGTTGCCCCCTTGCAGATAAACCTCGGTCGTCTGCCACCCTTCCGGCTCCAGGAAAAGCTGGTGGCTCTCTTTGTGAGCAAAGCGCACGATTTTATCCTCGATGCTGGGGCAGTAGCGCGGCCCCACCCCCTCGATGACGCCGGTAAACATCGGCGCTCGATCCAGATTGGCCCGGATGATGTCGTGGGTTTGGGCTTCGGTGTAGACCAGGTAGCAGGGAATCTGGGGCCGCCACGCTGATTGCCAGTCGATAGGGTAGACCGGATTGGCCGGTTCGTTGAGCCAGTTGGGTGTGGCGATGGTCGGGTCGCCAGCCTCGGCGTAGTCGAAGCTGAAAAAGAGCGGCTCCTCGCTGCCGTACTGGGCTTCGGTCAGGCTAAAGTCGATGGTGCGGGCGTCGATCCGCGGCGGCGTGCCGGTCTTGAGCCGGCCCAGGCGAAAGCCCATCTCCGTCAGCGAGGTGGAGAGGCGGAGGGCCGCTTTCTCTCCGGCCCGGCCTCCTTCCGTAATGGAGTCGCCGGTGATGAGCCGCCCGCCCATAAAAGTGCCGGTGGTCAGCACCACCGCCCGGCCATAGTAGCGGCTGCCGTAGCGGGTCTGCACCCCCTCGATGCGATCTCCCTTGACCAGCAAGCCTTCGACCATCATCTGTTTGATGTCCAGGTTGGGCGTATTTTCCAGGGTGTGCTGCACATACCAGGCATACCGTTTTTTATCGGCCTGGGCGCGGAGGGCGTGAACCGCCGGCCCTTTGCTCTGGTTGAGCATGCGAATTTGAATCTGGGTGTGGTCGATGAAGCGGGCCATCGACCCGCCCAGGGCGTCGATTTCGCGGACCAGGTGCCCCTTGGCCGGGCCGCCGACGCTGGGGTTGCAGCTCATCCAGCCGATCATATCCAGTTGCAAGGTCAGCAGCAGGGTACTGGCTCCCATCTTGGCCGAGGCCAGGGCAGCCTCTACCCCGGCGTGCCCCCCGCCGACCACAATGACGTCGTAACGTTTCTCGATCATACTACACACTTGCCTCTAATTTCGTTTCGGTTGTTATTATGGGTATCATTCAGCCGTAAAGTATAGCGTAGGCCATAGCCCGAAGCAAAATTTAGGCAGAGAATCTTCCCAATTCCCCAAAAAGCCCAAAAAACAATTCGGAAATGAAAAAAACCGGTGAAAATTAAACATTTTCGGTCAAAAACCCCGTCACCTTTCCCGATGCACGGTGTTATAACCAGGGGCTATGTTTTTAGAGTATCATTACTTTAGTTCGACAACGTCACATTTAGCTAACTCTAGCCGGGTCCGTGACCCGGTGATTAACCCAGGATGCAGGTTACGGACCCGCTACGAGCTCCAAAAGGCAGGCTTTATGTTAATATGACATTGTCGAATTAGTTTAGGAGTTACGCGGTTCGCATCCCGAGTAGCCTTGAAAAGGCGTATCGAGGG